>CACZFE010000219.1 GCA_902780365.1 uncultured Spirochaetales bacterium | reverse complement strand
TTTTGCTTCGGCTTCTTTCCGCGCCTTTTCAGCTTCGGGAGATTCTTTTTCAAACAGCGTGACTGTGATATCTCCGAAATCGTATTCGCCCGTTTTCACATCTTCCGCGCTCAAAAAGCCGAAAAGGAGAAAAAATGTGAAAAACAGAGCAATTTTTTTCATAAAAATCCTTAGAAACGGTAACCTGCCACACAGACAAGATCCGGATATTTGCCGTAGAAACTGTCGAAACCGAGTTTCAGAGTGACATCGTTTTTGAAAAGCAGATTTACGCCGAAACCCCATGCCGCCAGAACTTTGAAATGGGAATCGCGGTCTTTGCCGTCATCCAGCTCGTAATCATCATAGTCGTAATAGGAAAGATAGCCTATCGCGAGGTCGATTCCGCCGGAGAACCAAATTGCAACACGGCTGATATTGTGATGCCGCAGCGGAAAATCGAACATGAAGTTCAGCTGGAGAGGGATTTCGTAAATCGAATGGTCGTCTATGTACGGGCTGTATCTGAAGTCGACTTCGAGCCCGAGATAGACATTCGTTCCCCCTTTCGTGTGTTTAAGCAGGAAATCTATATCGTTGTTGATCCTGAAGCTGAATATCGATGCGCCAAGTCCGAGACCGGCGGAAAGCTGATAAAACATTTTCGAAGGTTTTTCCTCTTTTTGAACAGGTTCGCATGATGATTGAGCCGCGGCTGTTTCAGGCTGCGCCGCTTCCTCTTCCGCAGGTGCGGCCGCCTGCACCGGAGTTTCTGTTTCTGCCTTTTCCGGCTCAGGTTCAGCAGGTTTTTCCGCTGCTTCAGGCTCCGTTTTTTCTTCCTGAGGTGCGTTCTGCGCTTCGGTTTCATGATTTTCAGCAGCCGGTGCTTCTGCCGGAGCCGGTTCAGTCACTTCTTTAACCTCTTCCTGAGCAGCTGAAGGTTCATTCTGATCCGCAACCGGCTCGTTCTGCGCTTCCTGCGCCGTCAGAACGCCGAAAAACATAAAAATTACAAAAAGCAAAAAGATTTTTTTCATAACGACCTCCGGAATTTTCTTTTCCTTATCCAACAATCTCAACGGCACGGTTTTTATACACAAACCGAATGAAAAATTCAAGTCACAGATTTTACATATTGCCGTTTTCGGGTATTATCCGCCGTTTTTGGTTTTCATCAGGAGTTTCCGATGCTTAAGAAATACTGGTTTATGTTTTTAGTTGTCGTTTTTGCGGGATGCGCGCAGATCGAAGGATTTTTCCAGAAGGATGAAACTTCGACGATCCTTCTTCTCTACACCAACGACGAGCACGGCCACATCTACGAAAAAGACGGCTGGTACAAAGGGGGCGCCCTTTACGAAATGTGGGAAGAAGAGGAGAAAAACTGTGAAAACTGCTCCGTCATAAGGCTTTCCGGCGGCGACAGCTACACCGGGACTGCCGTTTCGACCTTCGTCAAAGGGGCTTCCATGGCTGAAGTTATGGGGCTTTTGGGGTATAAACTCTCGGCTCTCGGGAACCACGATTTCGATTTCGGTGAGCAGGAACTTTTCAACAACAGCCGGCTTGCAAAAATGCCTTACATCTCTTCAAACTTTGTCACGAAAGAGAAAAAACCGGTGTTTGAGCCATACACTCTCCTATATGCCGGAAAAACAAAAATACTTTTTGTCGCGGCCATAACCCCTGACACAAAGCGGATAAGCAGAGCCAAGCCCTTCATTGAATCCGATATCACTGACCCTCTTCTTCCGGTCTCGCAGGCAATAGAGAAGGAAAATGCGGATATAAACATCGTTATGGCGCATGAATCATACGAAGACGCTCAGAACTGGGTAAAAGCGCTTCCGCAGAAGCCGCTCGTCGCTTTCACGGGGCATGACC
The DNA here is from genome assembly GCA_902780365.1 of uncultured Spirochaetales bacterium. Classification (GTDB taxonomy): domain Bacteria; phylum UBP6; class UBA1177; order UBA1177; family UBA1177; genus UBA1177. Next base: position 1,084 of record CACZFE010000219.1, on the reverse strand, counting down.
ACAAAGAGGCGATACGGCAGACCGACGGTATCTTTTTCGTCCAAAACGCGGGTTATCTGCCAAGTTATGCGAAAGTTCTAATTGAAAAAAAAGGGAAAACTTCGAAAGTCGTGAAAGCGGAAATCGTTCCTTTGAAAAGAGAAATCTCGCTGAAATCGGCAGGTTCTCTCGAAGTAAAAAAAACGACCGAAAAATATCTGGCGCAGCTTGAAAAATATGCCGGCAAAACTCTTATTTTTGCGAAAAAACCGCTTGACACACCGGCTTTGCAGAAACTTTTCGCCTGCTCGATGCTGAAGGCTTTCCCTGAATACGACGCCGCGATCACAAATCCGGGAGGATTCCGCGACACGATAAAGGCGGGAGATGTCAAAAAAAGCGACCTCCTTTCTATCTTTCCTTTCGACAACTTCATCGTAACCGCATCAATAAAAGGCGAAGACCTTGTCTACAATCTTTCTCAGACGGAAAACGCACACTGCGGCGCAGTTAAGAAAAAAGGAAAATGGTTTGTCGGCGGCGAAGAGATCGACAACTCGAAAACCTACAAAATCGTTACGACAGATTTTCTCTATCTTGGCGGCGACGGCTACAGATTCACTGATTCCGAAGGCGTTACGACAACTGTCAGCTGGAGAGAGCCTCTCGAAAACTATCTCATCGAATCATCCAAAAAAGGATTTACTCTGGAAGAAGCATACAAAAACCTGTATTAGTCAGTCGGGCATGTCAGATCAACCCTGTAAAAACAACCCCAGCCGGTCCACCAATTTTCACTATTATCATCACACATTTCATGGCATTCGCACCAATCGACTTCGGTAACTCCATCAGCGCAAAGCCATTTCATTTTTTCGCCGATTTCTTTTCCCCAGCAACCGTCATAACATTCAACTGCTTCCTGAACCCACTCCCCGTTCTTGCAAGTTGCGACTCTGCATTCATCAGCTATCTTATCACCTTCATTGTACATTCTCTCTTCACTATCTTCACACTGCGCCGGAATCTGATCGCTGTCGTCAACTTCTTCCCCTTCTCCTTCACCGGTAACAGGATCAACGACCCTCATTTTTAAAAATGCTTT
>CACZFE010000218.1 GCA_902780365.1 uncultured Spirochaetales bacterium | reverse complement strand
GATGACGACTGGAATTCTTACGAGGAGAACGGCGAGGTCATAGAGAACGCTTTAGGCTTCAACGGCAGCACCTGGGGCATGGAGTCGATCTACGGCGACAACTACGACCGTCTGGAAAGCCGCGAAAACACGACGAAAACAACCTACCTCGACTATTTCGACAAAAGTGGAGCCGAATTTGTCTACCAGTGGATCCACAGCGACCCGCAGGAACTCTACTTCAACGACAACTATTCACCGAATCCGGCGAACATCCTCACTATCGAAGCAATCAGGGAGGCTGATTTCAACGGCAGTTTCTACAACCTGTTCAACTGCTCCGCATCAAAATATACCGAAGAGGGCGGAAACCTTGCCGACACCTATCTCAAAGGGAAAAACGGTCTGGCAACCGTCGGCAGCACGAAGGTCGGCGGAATGTTCAACCCCGAGGCGATGTACGAGTCTCTCGTCAACGGCGAATCCTGGGGAGCTGCATACCAGACCTGGGCAAACGATCTGTGGGCAAACTATAAAAGCTACGGCTTTAACAAGGCTTATGTCGATACATGGTGGCTCGGCATGATGATTCAGGGCGATCCGACGCTGACCCTTACTGACAAAAAGGCCTTCACCAAGAAAAAAGTCATCAACAGAAAGCACTATTCGGAAGAGTTCCTCAGAGAAATGGAACGCAGAACCTTCCGCCGTTCAAAGTAAACCATCTTGCACCTGAAATTCATTTCGCACCTCTCAGCCGCTCTCCTCTGATATTTTTAGACGCTGATATTTTTGACACCGTATACGGGACTGTCAATGTGGCAATTTGTCTTTTTGTCATTTTTGATATAAATACAACTATTTGATTCCGTTGAATTATTTCAATGGAACGCTAATTGCTTGTATTATCGGTTTTTTTGCTTTGTCTGGAGGAAATATGAAACCTTTGAATGTTGCTATAGTCGGCGCGACGGGACTTGTCGGCCTTGAATTTATTTCGATTTTAGAAGAGAGAAACTTTCCGATCGATAAACTTTATCCTTTTGCGAGTGACAATTCGCTCGGTCTCACGGTGACTTACAAAAACAGGGAAATCGACGTTATCCCGCTCAACGAAAAGGAAATCGAAAAACATCCTGTCGATCTGGCACTCTTCAGTGCAGGAGCCGGTGTCGCCCTCGATTTTGCGAAACATTTTGCCGACAGAGGAGCGATCGTAGTTGACAACAGTTCCGCTTTCAGAATGGATGACGATATTCCTCTCGTAGTTCCGGAAGTAAACGGCGGAATCCTCAAAACCACAAAATCTAAGATCATCGCGAACCCCAACTGCTCGACGATCCAGCTTGTTCCTTTCATAAAAATCGTGGACGAGCTTTTCGGGATCAGAAAAATGGTCGTCAGCACCTACCAGAGCGTAAGCGGCGCCGGCAAAAAAGGAATCGAAGAGCTCCGCTCGCAGATTTCGGCACTCTTTTCGTTCCATGAAGTGAAACCCGAAGTCTTTTTGCAGAGAATCGCTTTCAACCTTATTCCGCAGATAGGCCCGTTCTACGACGACGGCTATTGCGAGGAAGAGGTCAAGATGATAAACGAATCCAGAAAAATACTTTCTAAACCCGATCTTGACATCGACGTCACGACTGTCCGGGTTCCGACTTTCTATTCACACGCCGAAACAGCATGGTTCGAACTTGAGAAAGAGTGCAGCATCAATGAGATCCACCGCAAGATCAAAGAAAACAAGGAAATGGTGCTCATGGACGACATCGAGCAGATGCTCTACCCCACTCTCATTGATTCTTCAGGCAGGAACGAGGTTTTCGTCGGCAGGCTGAGAAAAGGGCGTGAACACAAAAACTACCTTTCCGCATGGATCGTAGCCGATAACGTCAGAAAAGGCGCGGCATACAACGCGATAAGAATTGCTGAAACAATATTCGAGGATAAAAATGATTAAAAAAAGTTTGTTTTTTCTGATCATCCTGTGCTGTTCGGCGCTTTTCGCCGAAAGTTACATCACGAACGTCGAGGCTGAACCCGGACACGCAAACCTGAACCACGGCGGCTCGCTCAAAATTTTCTACGACCTTCCGAAGCCGGATCTTGTGAAAAAAGCCTATCTCCAGATAGAAATCAATGAAACAACCGTAACTTTCGATTCAACTGTCACAGACAGCGGATTTTTGAGCATAGACAACTCGCTTGAACTCTCAGGTGAAGAACTCTACAAGGTTGTAAAAGATCACAAATCACTTGAAGAAGACGACATAACAAGCGCCGACGGCACTTATACCATAAGAGTGAGGATCGAACTCGACACTTCGTCGAACAACGAGGACGACGAGGACGAGGACGACGAGGACGATGATGACTCCGCGACATCATCAAATATTCCCGAGTATGCCGAAAAAACTATAAAAGTCATTTTCGACAACAAGGCTCCGAAAGCTCCTTCAGCGGTAGAAGTGGAAGGCGGCAACAAACAGATGCTCATCAGAGTCACTCCGCCGAGCACGGCAGACGGCGAATCGAAAGAAAAAATCGGAAAATACCACGCTAAAGTCACAGGAACTTTCAAAAACGAAGATACCGAGACCCAGATGACACTTGAATACGATTCGATCGTGGATTCAGACAAATACAACCAGATCTGGGAGTTCACCGTCAAAGGAAAGAACGGATATGAATTTATCAACAACGACGAAGGATCGAGCAGCAGAGCCTATACGATAGAAGTTACCGCAGAAGATCTGGCCGGCAACAGCGACGAGGAAGCTTCGATCTCCGTTGACGCATCCTCCGTAACAACTTACGGCTTCTGGAGCAACTACAAGACCCAGGGCGGCAAGGACGACGGAGGTTTCTGCTTTGTAGCGACCGCAGGTTTCGGAAGCTATTTCCATCCGAGCGTAGCGCTTCTCCGCAATTTTCGTGATTCGGTTCTCGCTAATTTCGAACTTGGAAAAAAATTTATCGCCTCATATTACAAGTACGGAAGTTATCCAGCTGAAATAATCAGGGATTCA
>CACZFE010000217.1 GCA_902780365.1 uncultured Spirochaetales bacterium | reverse complement strand
GTTTTGAGATCATTTTTATGAAATCACTGTCGAGAGAAAGCGGCTGGTTATAGATGATGTTTTTCAGTTCGATATCTCCGCTCAGAGAGAACTGATCTTCCGAAAACGCTATCAGATCGAGGTTCGCCGAAACCGCAAAATCTCCGACCATCGCATATTTTCCTGTCAGGTTGACTGCCGAAAGGTTCAGCGAGGCGTTTTCAATCGGGCTGATCCCTTTGCCCTGCCCTGTCAGCGTAAGTTTTCCGTCGCCAGCGTTGCCGGAAAGGCTTTCGAGCGTCCATTTGTTGTTCTCAACGAGCAGAGTCCCGTTGAAATTCTTAAGGACAATCCTCGGATCCTGCAGAATATACGCGAAGTCAGAGACATTCAGTCTGCCGTTAAGATTGGAATTTTTGTAGGAAACATCGAAAAGTATCTTGCCGTCGAGGTTGCTTGCGCGGTAGCTCTCCTTCATTCCGAGTTTTTTCATAAAAAAGACACCGTTCGCATGGAGATACGGGTCAAATTCTTCGAAATCAATGCCTCCCTCGATATAGAAATTATTTGTATCTCCTTCGAAATACGCTTTGTCAGTTATCGAGAGCCGCGTAAAATCACCTGCAATTTCAAATGGTTTCGCATTATGAACTGCGATATCCGACACCTTTGCCCTGAGGTCTTCAAAGCCGATCCTGACTTTTTCTCCGCGGATAGATGCGTCAAGCGAAAGTTTTATGGCGATATCGTCCTTCCGGTAAAGGAAATTTTTGATCGAAGCGTCGGCTTTGATTTTTTCTTTGTCAAAATCGGGGATCTCTGCCGAAAATTTCACATTTGTTCCGAAACCGCCGTCGGCATAGAACATTCCGTCGGCACCGATGTATTTCGTTTCGATAAAAAAATCGCCGGTTTTTACGCCGTAGACTTCAAGTTTCGGAATTTCAAGCCTTCCGCTTGAGTCGGGAGAGGAAAGAAGTCCTGTCAGCTTGACATCAAGAGTCGGCTTTTCAAATTTGATATCTTCGTAAAAATCGAAGTCTTCCGGATAAAAAGTATCGAAATATGCCGATATTTTGCTGTCGAGATTAGCCTTTGCAAGCTCCGCATCGACTTTTATCGTGTTTCTGCCGTAAACGATTTCTCCTTTCGCTCCGAGATTTTCGGAATCTTTTTCGAAAAGGATAACTTCAACAGAATCGGCTATTTTTATGCCGCCGTCATCCCCCTTTTTCCTGAAATCCTTTACTCTTGCCTCTGCACTCAGCTTTGAAAGACCGTTTTTGAAAAGTCCCTCTGCCTGAAGCATCGCCGTTCCTGAAAAATCGTTCGTGTCGACTCCGAAAAGCGCCGAAGCGTCCGCCAGTCTGCCTTCCGCCTTGTTGATCTTGAAGTAAACCGGAAAATCGTCGTCGTTGAAATCGATCGTGACTATGGAATCTTTCGAAGCGAGGCTCTTCTGTCTGATTTCGTTGATGACGATGTCGAAAACGAAATTCTTCAGGTTGATGTCAATGTCGCACATGTCGGAATTGAAGCCTGCCATGTGGCATGCCTTTCCTTTGAAGTTGCTCGTGATGAGCGGATTTTCGTAGAAATTCGTGACGAGGACTTCAATCGGTCCTTTGCCTTTGACATTAAATCCGGCGATCTGTTTGATATCACGGCCCAAATCAATGTAAGAACCTTTGACTATCGGAATGTGGAACTTCATTGTGTCGGCAAAACCGTAGTATGAGCCTTTCAGATAGAGGTGTGACGAGTCGTCGGCTGTTTTTACCTGCGCATCTTTGAGGTCAACTCCGTCAGCTCCGATAGCCAGATGCCCTGTGACATAGACATCGCGCGGCAGATCGAGGAGTTTTCTGCTCATAACATCAAAATCTGTGACGACAAGGTCAGCAAACATATCTTCGGCACGAAGTTTGTCGATATCAAAGCGGTACGAGACTGTTCCCGAAGCGATCATGTTGACAAGTCCTGACTGCGTCATTCTGCGCAGACAGTTGTCAAAGTCGAAATCGTAAAGTCTGACAAAGCCCTTAATATTCCTTTCGGCATAAGGAAATTCACCGTCAAGCGATATGTTGACTTTGTTTTTATGAAAGAAATTGAGCCTTTCAATGAAAGTTTTCGTCGGAGTCATCTTGATTTTTCCATGGATATCCCACGGCTGGAAACCTTCGATATTGAGGTCGGAAATCGAAATCAGAAGGTCGGTTTCCGGAAGCGCGTTAAGGACATCGAGATTGAGTTTCCCCGCATTCTGCGGTTCAGGCGGCAACCCTTTGTAAGTCTTGCTTTTCATCAGTCTCGGGATGTATGTCGCCAGATTTTCCATAGTAAAATCAAGGAAAAAGTCTCCTTTCAGGTTTATGTCGAACATTTCTCCAAGTTCATTCAGTTTTACTGCGATCGTTCCTCCGAAGAGATCGTGGTTATCCTGCGGCTGCTCGGCGCTTATTGAAAAAAGTTCCGAATTCACTTCAAGCGCATTCAGGGCGTAGTTTTTGTCCTCTGCGGTGAAATCAAACGTCACACCGAGCGAGAGATCCTTCTTCAGCACCGGATTCGATGCGATAAAAACTTCAGGCATATCAAGGCGGTAGAGCTCGTTACCGGCGAGCGAGACCTTTTTGGTGCTGAATATGACCTTGTCACCTTCCCTCATCTCGAAATCGAGATTTTTGATGTTTATCTCTTCGAGAGGAAAGAACGGCACCCTGTTCGGGAGTTCGAGATCTTCATTATTTTCAATATTTTCAGCAGTTTTTTTGTTTTCCGAGAATATTTTCGTGTCGAGCGTGATCTTGGTGTCGGTCATCTCGAAACTTTTCACAGTGATGTGGTTTTTGAAAATACCGGTAAACTTCTTGCCTATGCTGAAAGAGAGCGTTCCGCTTTTCATCCTCAGAGAATCCTGATAGAAAAAAACAAGATTTTTAACCGTAAAAGTACCGTCAAGAGCAAGATGAGGTGACTCGAAATCGTAAATAATGCCGAACTGATTCTGTAAAATTGTTGAAGATAGCGGATAAAGGGTAAACTTT
>CACZFE010000216.1 GCA_902780365.1 uncultured Spirochaetales bacterium | reverse complement strand
GCGAATAGTCGTCATTGACAAATATCGCCTTTTTAAGCGGAGTATCCGACTTGAAGAACAGAACTTCCTCTGGAACGATACTTCTGACCTTTTCCCTCGCAGCATCGTCAAAATCAAGCAGAGCCTTGCGGACAAGATCCTTTTCCACCGCAAAAACATTCATGTCGCCGCTTCCTTTCTGGAAGTTTTTGATTTCGATCATCATATCTTCCTCTTTGAAAGGAGTCTCTGACTCGATATCCTGCGCGACAATCTTTTTGAGATACGAATGTTTTACCGGCGGATAGTTCCTTGAATAGTAGAGCATCTCTCTGCCGGAACAGACAAAATCTATATAATCGCAAGTCTTGAAAAGCTCGGAGGCCGCACTTTTATCGGCGAATTCGCTTTTTTCAAAGGTCGTTTTGTTGTACTCCTTTGAAAAAGTGTCGATTAAAAATCCGCCGTTTGCCGCTCTGCATGAAGCAAATTTCATTTTTTACCCCTTATCTATCCTTCTCTGTAATAATAAATGTTTCCTTCGCGATCGACTATCATCTCGACCCAGCTTTCTATCCCTTCCTTGATTCCGACAGCTTTGATGCGATAAACGCTTCCGGTCGTGTCAGCAATCTCTGAAATCGATTTGTCCAGATTGACTCCTTCATCGGCACACGCCTTAACAAAATCATCAATCTTCGAAAAACCGTATTGCGCCCGTTTGGCGAGGATTTTTCCCAGAAGCTCACGCATCGCATCCTCGTTGTAGAAAACCGTAAGCGCCTTGTCAATCGAATAAGCCCTGATCAAACCTTCAAGCATCTCGTGGTTAGCCTTGTTCACGTTGACTTTTCCTGTTGAATAAATCGTGATGTAGGGCTCAAGAATCTTAAAAACCAGATCGTCAACTCCGTAGACCATCATAAGTTCCTGAACCGTGTCGAACTTAGCGTTTTTGACCTTGTATTCAGGATCGAACTCGTCGTAGTTCGACTGCTCGTCGCCGCCTGTAAGATACTTTACACCGTCAGTATATCTGTCATCTCCCATATCGACCCAGTCAACAATGTTCTGAATAAGTTCCTCGCGGTCGACATACTCTTTACGGGATGTGTTTTCAAGAAAGATAAAATCGTAAAACTCAGGTTCGATCAAAGCCTCGAGCATTTTGACGATCGCTCCTTTCGTGCCGTAGGCAAGCTGGTTCAAATTGATTTTCGTGTCCTCGCTCTTGAATTCGACCTTAAAATCTCCCGGGAACTGGAATATCGGATCGCCTGTTTCGGCATATGTGTGCTCGCCTTCTTCGTCGTTTGTCGCCGCTCCGGCAGGTTTGTCGACTTCTGTTTTCGAAACGACATCTTCGATATCGACAAAAGGTCCTGCATCGGTGAAAGTACGCAGAAGCGCTGTATCCATCGGGATTATATCCCAGATCTCTATCTGATTCGAGAGATTGAACTGTTTCAAAAGCCCCTCTACCTGCTTCTGAAGATCAAAAATAACGACCGCAAAATTGACGGCACTCGAAGCCAGAGCCTGAGACTCGGCCTTGTGCTTATAGTTCATCGCAAGGTCAAATTCCGTTTTAGCTTCGTAGTTCATGTCGCTCACTATCGGCAGCATGACCGCTATCATCACAAGGACAAGAACAAGGGCAAATCCGCGCTTTTTTCCATTTGCATTGCCTGCATTTTTTTCCAAGCACAGCCTTGACTTTATTTTGTCCAACAATTTCAACATCTTAAAAACTAAACGGTTTTGTCATCTTAAGGTTTACAACTGTCTCTATCTTGTAGTCTTCCTTGCCGAATTCCCCTTCCTCGGCAATCATCGTTATCTTCACTTTCGGCGGAAGCGAGTTCACATTGTCGAGACTTTCGGTATTCCAGTGGTCGACCCACTCTTTCGTCGTCGTGTGCCAGTATTCGAACTTTATGCTCTTGAATCCTTTAAGCACCGGATAGACGTTGCCACCGCGTTCAGGATCCTCGTCGACCCACAGACTTTCCCTGCGCATAAGGACATTCTCGCCGTCAATATTCTCGCCGTAGTATTCAATTTCAGTCTGGTCGCACTGCTTAGTTCCGGCAGCCATTTTTACATGGTTTATCGTGGCGAAAGTAAGGTGGCTGACCGGATCGTCGTCCTCGCTTTTGAAAATCGTCTTGTGCGTTTCTTCCGGCGCTCCTTTGTTGATGGTGAGATAGGCGTTTTTCAAATCACTGCGGATAAGTTCAAGCGTGAAGTATATACCGCGTTCCCTCTCGGTCACAGCCTTTATCTTGGCTCTGCCGCTGATAAGGTTGGAAAACGAGAAATAGACTGACGTTACGAGTATCGCAGTTATGCTCATCGCAAGCAGCACTTCTATGAGAGTGAAACCTTTTCTCATCATTTCCCCTTCGGTAACGCGCCGCCGCCGTTAAGCATATTGTTGTTAGGAGCAGATTTTCCGCCTTTATTGAGCCCTTCGAACCTGTTTCTCTGCGGTTCGCTGCCTTTGCCGCCCTTGCCGCCTTTACCGTTGTTTCCGTTGTTTCCGCCGGTATACTGCTGGAAAGTCTTGACCGTGCCGTCAGTTGTCAGAAAAACGGTGAAAACCACTTTCTCTGACTCCTTTACACCTTCGCCCCAGAAAACCGAAACAGTAAGTTTTCTGATGCGTTCTTTGAAAAAATCCTCAATATTTCCCTTTGCCAGTGAAAGCATTGACGCGCTCTGATCAAGGTACGAACCGTCGTCAGCACCCGTCGAAAAATCGGGAAGCGGGATAAATACGCGCTTTACCGAGTATTTCCAGCGGAAACCTTCATATTCCCGGTCGTCGAAATCGCCCTCTTCCTCGGTTTCATCGTCGGGAAGACCGTCCTGCCTGATGATTTCTTCGACATCGTGGAGTTTGAGGCGGCAGAGTTCTGTTCCCAGGTAGATGTTGTGGATTTTCGATGCGTAAATATAACTTGCCGAAATTATTCTGGAAGCGGCGAAAAGCACACCTGAAAGAATTGTTATCGCCGCAAGGACCTCGATAAGCGAAAAACCTTTAAACTGCGCCCCTAAG
>CACZFE010000215.1 GCA_902780365.1 uncultured Spirochaetales bacterium | reverse complement strand
TTCAAAGTTCATTTCAGGGAATTTTTCGACGACAGGCAGCATGTCAGGGTAGGAGAGGGCCGCAGCGATTGGGACGAGCATGTTTCCTACCGCGTTTTGCGCCACACTTGAGCCGTCTTTGAAAAGAAGGGCTGCATGAGTGTTGACGCTGGGATGCACCAGGACATCGAGTTTTTCGGGGTCGAGATCGAAAAGCCAGAACGCTTCGAAGAGTTCCAGACCTTTGTTGAGCATCGTCGCGCTGTCGATTGTTACTTTCTGCCCCATGCTCCAGACGGGGTGTTTCAGTGCCGCAGCCGCGTCAGCGTTTTCCATTTCAGCCGCGCTCATGTCGCGCAGAGCTCCGCCGGATGCGGTGATATATACTTTCGCAATGTCACTTCTGCGGCTGTGTTCCAAAAGCTGCATCAAAGCTGCGTGTTCGCTGTCAATCGGAATTATCTTTGATCTGTCTGAAGTTACGGAACTGCCGAGATAAAACCCTGAAATAACTAACGATTCTTTGTTTGCAAGGCAGACTTTGATCCCTCTTTTCACAGCTTCGGCAGTTATTTTCCAGCCCGATTTGCCGGGGAGGGCCATGACTATTTTATCCGGATTCAGGTCGAGAAGGCGCATCATACCGTCCTCGCCGGAATATATCTTTCCGTCAAAAACGACGGAATTTTTGTCTTCTTCATCCATCACAGCGACCGCTTTGAGTGACCTGTGACGCGGAATAATTTCGTTGAGAAGCGCGATATTTTTTCCTGCCGAGCAGCCTGTTATCTCAAATTTATCGGAAAATGCGCGGACAAGGCGCTCGGTATTCGTTCCGATAGAGCCTGTAACGCCGAAAATTACGATCTTATCCGACATAGCTCTTTACAAGGAGAGAAACGAAAACAACAACTGCCGAAACGAGAAGCGAATCGGTGCGGTCGAAAAGGCCGCCGTGGCCCGGAATGAGATTCCCTGAATCCTTGACGTTGGCGCCGCGTTTGATGAGCGATTCTATCAAGTCTCCGAACTGCGCGAAAATGCCGTCAAGAAGTGCTACGAGCAGGACAAACCACACATTTTCGTTTTTAAGAAGAGTGAGGGCGAAGACAAGACCAGCAAGAACAGAGAAAATCGTGCCGGAAACTGCTCCTTCCCAGGTTTTTTTGGGGCTTATAGCCGGAGCGAATTTGTGTTTCCCGAGTGCTTTTCCGCCGAAGTAGGCCGCGCTGTCGCAGACCCACGGAATCACGAGCATGAAAAGGAACCAGTGCGGATTGGAGTTCGGAAACTTTTCAAACAGCGGTTCAAGTCCGAAAGTGTAGCTTTTGATGAGCGGGAAGAGCCCGAAAGTTATGCCGAAATAGAAAAATCCGAAGAAATAGACATTCATCCTTCTGAATTTCACTGCAATTTCGTCCTTGCCGGTGAGAGCGATCATCGGAATGAGCGCTACGCCTGCAAAAAGCACCGTAAGAAACTGCTTGAGAGGCATATAAAGTTTCCAGAATGCTTCACCTGACTTTCCGACTTCAACTATCGAAGCCGTTGCCGGATCCGCCGCAGCAAGGAAAATCGCATCCATCCGCATTATCGAATTCGCCATGCTGAGCATGAGTATCGCCGCGATGATGAAAAGGGGATGATTCCTCTCTTTGAACATCGAAAGATATTCCGCGAAGGTGAAAAACGCGAGGATTATAACGAGATAGTTGAAAATATATGCCGGAACAAAATAGATGAGTCCGACTGCCGCTGCAATAAGTATGACCGCTGTGATTATACGTGTTTTCATGAAAACTCCGGTGTTGGTCTTTGGTTTTTAGTCGCCGCTGATCTTCCAGCCTGCGTTTCTGAGAGCCGCGAAAACTTTCTGCTGGGTTTCCTTCATTTCGTCGATCGTGAGAGTGCGCTCTTTCGCGTTGAGGACGACTCTCATCGTGATGCTTGCAAAACCCGGAAGGATCGGGAAACCTGCGAATTTGCCGACAAGTTTGGTCTCGATGAAAATTTTCGGGTCGACCGCTTTTTTGACGACATTAAGAAGCTGCGAGCTTTCTGTTCTTTCGGGAACGATCGCCGAAACGTCGAAACTCGTCGAGGGGAATTTGAGAAGCTGCTCGAATTTTGTATTCCTTTCAGGCAGGTCGAAAAGCATCGTCTGCTCGATCTCGATGTATGCAACGGGAACGTTGATGTCGCATTTTTTGAGGATTCCGGGGTGAACTTCGCCGAAAATCGCGATCGGATCCTTTCCAGCCAAAACGACTGCCGACTTGTTCGGGTGAAGGAATTCCGTTCCGCAGAGGGCGTTGCCCGTGATCCTTTCGAAACGAAGCGGCGGAGTTCTGAGCTCTTTCGCGATAGAAACCATGATCCTCTTCGTGTATTCAAAGAGTTCAGGTGTTCCGACTGCGATTATGCCGATCCTCTTCCTTTCGTCGTCGACCGTGAAGATACGGCCGAATTCAAAGAGAGTGAACTGCTTGAAATTCTTGAGATTTTCGTGAACATTTTTGACCAAGCCCTGGAAAAGCGAGTATCTGAGGTAGGGGGTGTCTCTTTCGTCGACCGTTTCGACGATTTTTTCTTTCGGGAACGGAACGAGCTCGAGGTCGCTTGCGCCGTAGAACGAGTAGTTCATGACTTCATTCGCGCCGAATCCTTTTGCAAGAAGGTTTTTCAGGATCTCGGTTTTTTCCATATCTTTGTTGCGTGCCGGACGCTCGACTTCAAAGTAGGGGCTTTGCGGCTTGATGTTGTTGAAGCCGTAAAGTCTGCCGACTTCTTCGACGATGTCTTCTGCGATAGAGACATCCTTGCTTCTTCTGTGAGCCGGGACTTCGATCGTGAGTTTTCCTCCGTCGTTTTTTACGCCGAAATCAAGGTAGGTGAGCATCGAAACTATCTTTTCATCGCTGAGATCAGCTTCGGGAATGCCGAGAAGCGAGCGGATCCTGTCAGTTGTGATGGCGATGTTTCGATGCGCTCCATCGCAAGGTAGCAGTTTTCGACCCAGAGCGATTTTTCGTATCTGTTGACCGCATCTGTTCTGAGGTCGAGCCTGTTCGCCGTTCTGCGGACGCTTGCCGGCGAGAAAAGAGCCGATTCGATGAAGATCTCAGTCGTATCGTCCTTGATTTCGCTGTTGAGACCGCCCATGACACCTGCTATTGCAAGGCTTCTCGTTTCGTCTGCGATGACTGCGTCTGTCGATTTGAGAACTCTCGGAACATTGTCCAAAGTCGTGAAGTTTTCGCCTTCAAATGCGTCTCTGATCACGATCTTGTTTCCTGAAATATCGCGTCTGTCGAAGGTGTGGAGCGGATGACCGACTTCATACATGACGTAGTTCGCGATATCGACGATGTTGTTTATCGGACGGAGCCCGACGTTTTCAAGTCTCGCCTTCATCCAGTCAGGCGAAGGAGCAGTCTTGAGGTTGCTGACTTTGAGGCCGAGATAGTGGAGGCAGCGCGGAGTTTTGATTTCGATTTCGAATTTTTCGTCAACTCTGTCTGCTTTGATGCCTGTGTATTTGAGCTCCTTTTTCCACGGAAGTTCGAATATCGCCCTGATCTCACGCGCTATTCCGTAGTGACCCCAGAGGTCAGGACGATGGTTTATAGTCTTGTTTTCGATTTCAATTACGAAATCCTGTCTGTTGAATATCTTTTTGAGGGGAACGCCGATCTCTGTCGCCGGATCAAGCACCATGATGCCCGAATGGTCGGTGCCGAGGCCGAGTTCGTCTTCAGCGCAGATCATGCCGCAGCTTTCGACTCCGCGGATCTTTGCCGGTTTTATCTCGAAATTGCCGGGAAGGACTGTTCCGAGCGGAGCGAACGCGACAGTCTGGCCTTCAGCGATATTCGGCGCGCCGCAGACAACTGTCTGTTCTTTCGTTCCGTCAAAAACGGTTGCCAGATGAAGGTGATCCGAATTCGGATGATTCTCGACTTTCATTACTTTCGCCGTGATGACTTGGTCGAAGTGCTTGAAAAGCCACTCGTAATCTTCGACTTCCGCCGATTTCATCGTCAGTTGTTTTGCGATCTCTTCCGCAGCGATGCCGCTCAGATCTATGTAGTCGTTGAGCCAGTTCAAAGATAATTTCATGATAAAATCTCCTCAAAATTATAAAAATTCATTTGTTATAGCACAAAAAAACGGGAGTTTTATAGTCAAGCGATAGTTAAATGCAAGAAATTGTCTTGAACTTCCTTAAATTCCCTAAACTCCTTAGACTCCTTAGATTCCCTAAATTCACTGTTTTCATTTTTTGCTCTTTTATTTGTTTTCATTATAATCTCTGGTTTTTTGATTTTTAGGGAGGAATCGCGTGAAACCTATCGAACTCAAAAATGTCAGGAAGGTTTTCAGTCATCCGATGAAGGTCTGGAGTAAGATCGAATCGGTGAAAGACCTTTCTTTTTCAATGGAACAGGGTGAAATAATCGGTTTTGTCGGTCACAACGGCGCCGGAAAGACGACTACGATCAAAATGATAATGGGCTTCATAAAGCCGACTTCAGGCGAAATTTCTGTTTTCGGAAAAAGACCTGGCGACAGGGAAGTCAAGAGCAAGATCGGCTTCCTGCCTGAGAGGCCTTACTTTTATTCCGAACTTACCGCGATGGAAGTGCTGAAATATTTCGGGAAACTTTCAGGATTAAGCGGCAGGATCCTGGCAGACAAGGCTGAAAATGTACTGAAAAAAGTCGGCCTTTTCGATGACAGGAACCGCAAACTCGCAAGCTATTCGAAAGGTATGCTCCAGCGCATCGGTCTCGCTCAGGCTATAATTCATGATCCCGAACTTGTTATCATGGATGAACCGATGAGCGGTCTCGATCCGATCGGCAGAAAAGAGGTCAAGGACATTATCCGCGGTCTTAAAAAGGACGGAAAAAGCGTCAGTTTCTCAAGCCACATCCTGAGCGATATCGAAAACCTTTCGGACAGAGTCCTTATTATCGAACACGGAAAACTCAAAAGTTTCGGTTCTCTGCATGAGATCATCAGACCTGAAGATGTCAGATATTCGATCGAGTTTTCGTGCGACAGAAGCATGCACGACGCCGTTTTCTCGCTTTTCAGCGGTGTCAGACTCGTTTCGGACAGATTCGTTCTCGACTGTGCAGATATCCGCGATTTCAATGCCAAACTGGCGGAAGTCGTCG
>CACZFE010000214.1 GCA_902780365.1 uncultured Spirochaetales bacterium | reverse complement strand
TGTCGGTGATTTCGTGCCTTCGCCGAAAGTTACTTTAGCACCGTTTGTAAGGTCGCTTTCAGCAGCTTTCTGACAGGAGTTGTTGATGCATTTTTTGCCGTCTTCGCAGTCTTTGTCCTCGTTGCAGTAGTCCGGATCATCGACTTTTACGCCGCCGCATTCCATTTTTGAAGGAAGTTCGCATTCGGTGATAGCCGGGCAGTTGCCGATTTTAAGCCTGAGCGGAATGTTGCTGTTCGTCATGAAAGCGGTTTCACCGGTCTCGTTGGAGAATATTTTAGCCGAGTTTTTGATAACTTCGTTCTTGGAAAGGTTCGCTTTCGGTCGGACGACGAATCTGATCCAAGCGCTCTGGTCGCATACAGAATCGCTCTGTCTGCAGTGCTCAAGCACGTCCGCTACGAGTTTCGGTTCAGCAAACGGGAACTGGCCGTTTACATCTTCAACAGGTTCCCAGTCTGTGCCGAGACCCTGATCGTTGATCCTTGTCGCGATTTCGGTTGTTCCCGGAACATATTCGACCTGCTGCGGAAGGGTGTCCTGAACTTTTACGCCCGTTGCCGAGTCATCGCCCCAGTTCTGGACTTTGATCGTATAGTAGAAAGGTCTGTCAGAGCAGAAAGTGTCGGGATCTTTCGAGCATGAGCAGTAGTCTTTCTCTCTTCCGTTCGGAGTGAACTGATTCTCAGGAATATCGAACTGCGGAGGTCTTGTATCGACACTGACGATAAGGAAGTTCGTGTAAACCTGATCCTGATTTGCACCGATTTTAAGACCGAACTGCGGATCACCTTTGTTGAACATTGTGTCGAAAGGCGGGAATCTGGAATCTACGATGAAAGTATCGGCATCGATAGCATATTCGATCGGGTTCGCAGGATCCAACGGATCATCAGGGTTGCCTATGCAAGTTTCAGTACTGTCGTTCCAACCGAAAACAGAAGAGATCGAGTTGTAAATTTCTGTATACTGGAATCCTCCGTTCTTCGGCGGATTGCAGTTGTTGAAAAGAATGCTGTAGTTCGAAGGATCAGCAAAACCGCTGACTGAGAGGCCTTCAGGAACAGTTAATCCTATGCTGCCGCCTGTAAGACCGGGGTCGCCTTCAAATACGACAAGACCGAGTCTGATGACTGCTTCTGCCGGAAGTTCGAAGCCGCTGACGGTTATAAATGCATTTTTATGCTGGTAAGCTTCGAGACCGTGGTAGAAGTAGATCTTCTTTGCACGGATATTGGCTGAAGTGTAGACGAATGGAAGCGCCCAGCCGCCTACCATTGAGCTTTGTTTCATGTAGAAGCAGTGGTCGGAGGATGTCATTCCTTTTACGTTGTAGTCGCCGTAAAGGGCTTCTCCCGGCTGCATACCTTTTTCTTCACCCATCTGGATGATTTTTTTCATGAAGTCGGAAACTTCGACTCTGTAGGTGTAGTATCCGGTGTAGCTTGCAGTTTCGCCGGGGCAGTATCCGTCGCCTTTAAGTCTGCTGTCAACGCCGTCTCGGATAGCCTCGTATTCAAACATTCCCTTGTTGTCGTTTGCAAGGTTGCCTTGTATCGAAGCTGTGACATCAGTCTGAAGAGTGAGAGTAGGGTCGGATGCGTTTGTGAAAGTGAGCGTTACCGAGTTGTCGGTATTGCCGCTCAGATTGTCAGGATCCT
Organism: uncultured Spirochaetales bacterium; assembly: GCA_902780365.1. Lineage (GTDB taxonomy): Bacteria > UBP6 > UBA1177 > UBA1177 > UBA1177 > UBA1177. Next base: position 1,405 of record CACZFE010000214.1, on the reverse strand, counting down.
GATCTGCCTGCCAGATGAGGAAAGCTCTGCTTACATCTGCATCCGGCGGAATATGTTTTGAAGTAAGTCTGTAAGTCGTACCGATTGTCTGGTCAACGAGAGTGTCTGCCTGCGGATTGGCCAGATTTTCGTTGCCGTTCTGGTCTGTAACTTTTGCTTTGTTTTCAGGGCTTCTTTCAAGAGACGATTTGTGCATGATGAAGAAATCCCACGCACCTTCTTCCCATTTCAGCAAAGTGCCGTCTGGAGCGATCGAAATACCATTCTGACCGATTACGCCGAAAAGAAAGAACGGAAGCAGGAAAATCAAAAGGGATAAGAATTTTTTCATTTAGTCCTCCATAAGATCAAAAAAACACATTATTTTAAGATTAAAAAAAATAGAATCAATTAAAAATACATTGTTTGGATAAAATAATGACTACCGTGATTTTTAAGATTTTTCGGAATTTAGAGGATCGTTTTCAGGAAAGGGGAACTATTTCTTCGAAGCGAAAACTTTTGCCGCTGCGAGAGCGAGTATTGAAGCGAGAGCAGCAAGAACGACATAAAGCGTGCTGTTGCTTTCTTCAGGAAGTGCGGAAACAGCGCAGCCGCCGCCGTCATCATCTCCGCCGCATGAAGTCGGGTCGCTCTTGTCGCATTCGTATGCGAACTCTTTTGTGGTTACAGGAAGCTCGACAACTTCTTTACCGCTTGTGATTTTTACACCGTTGCCTGGAATCTGGAACTTAGCCTTTTCGCCGTCAGACATTTTGAATTCGACTTTGAAGAGGAGATATTTCTCTTCGCCTTCAGCATAGGTGAGGATGTCTTTCAGTCCGTCGATAGTTACGCTTGTTGTGCCTGTAAACTCTGTTACCTTCTTGACAAGCGTATCGCCAGCAGAGTCGATACCGTTCTTGTCGTTGTCAACAATTACGGAAATCGATTTGATTCCTTCGCCGAATTTCGCGTAAGTCGAAGAAGAGGTCTTTACTTTGATTGAGCTTATCGCGTCGGTGGAACCGATAGATTTTGTTCTGACCTGAAGGATTTCGTGTTCGCCGTTGAAATTTTTGTATGAAGGAACTTCAGGATCCTGTTCGCCTTTTGTGAAGATGAATCCGTCAGACGGTTCGAATCTGTAGGATGCAAAATCGACTTTTGATCCTTTAACCTTGACTTCTCCTGCATCGGTGATTTTGAAAGCACCGCTGTTTTCGATCTGTGCGCTGAATTTTGCGGCTCTTCCGCCTTCATTCAGTTTAACGTCAGCAGTTACAATGAAGTAGTTCTTGATGCCGGTTTCGACAAGTCTGTTTTCCTTCAGTTCAACTGTTGTTGTTGAGTGTATGCCGTTTTCGTCCATATCGAGTACTAGCGGGTCTTTTGAAGCAATTTTACATGTAATTATTTTTTTAAA
>CACZFE010000213.1 GCA_902780365.1 uncultured Spirochaetales bacterium | reverse complement strand
TGATAAGCGGGATCTCGACTTCCTGTTTGAGCTGTGCAGCAAGTTCGTCTTTCAGAAGTTTCTTTTCAGCAGAACCCGGAGCATAAGCGTAAACAGGTTCATTCTGCGGACGCGGAATCGAATAGATAGCGTTTGTCATTTTTTCTTCTCCTACAAATTAAATTTTGAAATCAATGCCCTGTGCAAGCGGAAGCGTTTTGCCCCAGTTGATCGTGTTGGTCTGACGACGCATATAGACTTTCCAAGCATCGCTGCCAGATTCTCTGCCGCCGCCTGTCTCTTTCTCGCCGCCGAATGCGCCGCCGATCTCTGCACCGCTCGTGCCGATGTTGACGTTCGCGATACCGCAGTCCGAACCGGCGTGTGAAAGCCAGAGTTCAGTGTTGGGAAGCGATGTCGAGAAGAGTGCCGAGCTGAGTCCCTGCGGAACTTCGTTGTTGTAAGCGATCGCATCTTCGATCTTGTCGTATTCGATTATGTAAAGAAGCGGAGCGAACGTTTCGTGCATAACGATCGGAAGGTCGTGTTTTACTTCGGCGATCGTCGGTTCAACGTAGAAACCGCCTTCGCAACCTTTAACGGTGACTTTCTTGCCGCCGTAAAGGATCTTGCCGCCCTGAGCTTTTACCTGTTTGATCGATTCCATGAGGTCGTTTACAGTCTGTTCGTCTACGACCGGTCCCATGATGTTGTTGTCATCAAGCGGGTTGCCGATTTTTACCTGTTTGTATGCATTGATGAGCGATTTTACGAATTTCGCCTTTACCGACTTCTGGATGATGACTCTTCTTGTCGTGGTGCATCTCTGGCCTGCCGTGCCGACAGAACCGAAAACTACAGCTCTGAGAGCCATGTCAAGGTCAGCCGTTTCGTCGATGACGACTGCGTTGTTTCCGCCGAGCTCAAGAAGCGATCTGCCGAATCTCTTTGCAACAGCTTCGCCGATCTGACGTCCCATCTTCGTGCTTCCGGTCATGCTGATGAGCGGGATTCTCGGGTCGTTTACAAGCGTGTCGCCGACATCGCTGCCTTTGCCGATAACGAGCGAGAAAATGCCGTCGATATCGTATTTGTCAACGATCGGAGCGATGATGTTCTGAACTGCGATTGCGGTAAGAGGAGTCTTTGAACTCGGTTTCCAGATTACAGCGTCGCCGCATACAGCTGCAAGAAGAGAGTTCCACGACCAAACTGCTACAGGGAAGTTGTAAGCGGTGATAACGCCGACAACACCAAGCGGATGATACTGGTCGTACATTCTGTGGTTTTCTCTTTCGCTGTGCATCGTGTAGCCGTAAAGCTGGCGGCTGAGGCCGAGCGCGAAATCGGAAACGTCGATCATTTCCTGAACTTCACCCTTTCCTTCGACTGCGATCTTACCCATTTCGAGAGTTACGAGAGCACCGAGGTCGCTTTTGTACTTTCTCAGAGCGTCTCCGATCTCGCGAACGATAAGTCCACGTTTAGGAGCAGGCATCATTTTGAATTTTTCGAAAGCTTCCTTTGCCTTTGCAGCAACTTTCTCATAATCTTTCTTCGTTGCCTGAATAACCGTAGCGATTACTTTGCCGTCGATCGGGGAAATGCTCTCGAGCTCTTTTCCCGATGTTTTGAGCCAACCTTTCGAAGAACCGGTCGTTGCACCGTAGTTTTTCTTCTTGATTCCGAGCCTTTTAAGAAGCTCACTGACATTGACAGACTTCATGTTTCCCCCTTGCGAAAACGCAAAAAAATTGTCACTAAATACAAAAAAAACGGTGTTGAGTAGCACAAAATGAAATAAAAGTAAAATTGTTAGAGGTTTTTAAACTGATTTTTTAGAAGTTTTAGAAGATTTTTTTTCTGAGAATTGCGAAACCGAGCATTGCCGCCGCCGAAAGAACCGCTGCAAGAACGATGATATTCGTGTTGTCGGGTTCGACCTCAAGAACAGCACAACCGCCGCTTTTCTTCTTTGTTTCGCAGTTTGCGTCACCTTCCTGACAAGCGTAAGTGTAAGTCTTCGAGTTAAGCGGAAGCTCGTAGTAATTCGACTCTTCCTTAAGTTTGATTCCGCCCTTAGGAATCTGGATTTTTCCAGCCATCGGAGGTTCAGCATTAGCCATGTTGAAATCGACATAGACAACAAAATATTTCTCTTCACCTGCGATGTAGTTTATCGGCTGTGTGAAAGTGTCGAAAGTTATTGCGGAAGATTCGCCTGCTTCGAATTTGGTCTTTTCAGCAAGTTTGATGTCTCCCAAACCATCGTTGTTCGTATCAAGCCAGAGAGAAATACCGGTAATACCGTTCTTGTCTCCGAATTTGACATATTTCGATGTTGACGGGTTCTTGACTTTGAACTCTGTAATCGAATTTTCCTTGGAAACAGCCTTTGTTCTGATCTGCATAACAGGAATATTGTTGTTCATTTCCGAAATCGCCGGAACCGCAGGATCGTGAGCTCCTGTCGTAACAATAAAGAAATCTCCTGTCGGCTCGAGATAGAATGTAGCAAATTCCTGACGCTCGTTCTTGACATCGGATGGGGAACCTTCAACTTCTTTGTTTATACGGACGTCACCCTCTTCAAGAAAGAAATAGAACGCTGTATCTTTTGCGATCTCGTTGTTTTTGTAATCGACTTTTGCTCTGATGATGAAGTAGTTGAGCGATTTGCCTACATACTTTTTAGCATTTTTCTTGACCGTGATGTACACATAGTTCGGGTTAAGCTGCGCATCTTCGCTGATTATCGAATCGAAAGCTTCGTCATAGATGCCGTTTCCGTCAGCATCATAGATAAGTTCGAATTCGGAGAAACTGAAATTGCTGTCGTGTTTCGTGTCAAAGTGGACGCTTATCGCATCGAAGTTGAACACTTTTTCATCGCCGCAGTTGGCAGCCTGAAGCGTGAACTGACCGAGAACAAGAGGCTGACCGCCGTTGTCCTTGGCAATGATGATCGCGTTGTCTGACTGCGGAGAGTTTTTGCCGAGAGCAAGTTCCGCTGACGCGTCACTGCACATAAGTTCCGCGTTGTCAACACATTTATTGTTCTCGCAAAGATATCCGGTAGGACAATCCGGAAGACC
>CACZFE010000212.1 GCA_902780365.1 uncultured Spirochaetales bacterium | reverse complement strand
AAAATGAATATCGAATACAGAAGCAGAGATCCTTTTTTTGAAAACCAGTGGCATCTTCTCAACACGGGGCAACGCGGGATCGAGGGGAACGACGCGAAAGTCGCCGCGGCGTGGGAGTATCTTGAAACTCTCGGGATCGAGCCCGGAAAAGGAGTCAAAATCGGAATAATCGACGACGCTTTCGACCTGCATCACCCTGATATGGAAGGAAAATATCTGAAAGGACTCGATCTTGTTGACGGTGACGACTATCCGTATGCCGATGACAACGAGCCTCACGGAACCTGCGTAACAGGTGTTATCGCGGCAGTCAGAGACAATGACCTTGGTGTTGCGGGAGCATGTCCCGGTTGCAAAATTGTTCCTGTTCGTTCCGGAACTATGCTCGGTGAAGGCGAAAATATGGCGAATGCCTTCAATTTTGTTCTTGACCGCGGCGCTATGGTTATTTCAAACAGCTGGGGTCCTGCCGATAACAGCGGAGCTGAGGATATGCCTGAAGTTATCAGGGAGATCGTGAAGTATGCCCGTGAAAAGGAGCGCGACGGTCTGGGGGTCGTTATATTTTTCGCCGCAGGAAACGGAAACGAGGATATCAGCGCCGAAGAGACTTTCGACGGTTATGCCGCAAGCGAAGATGTCATCGCAGTAGGAGCGCTCAACGCTTATGGAAACAGGTCGAACTACAGCGATTTCGGCAAGGATCTCGACATCATGTCGCCTTCTTCCGACGTGGACGGTGACTATGTCTGGAACCCGTTTGCCTTCGACACGATAAAAGACGGGATCTGGACAATCGACGCGCGGAGCTGGTATGGTTATTCGCAGAGCGACTACACCTCCTCTTTCGGCGGAACGAGCAGCGCTTCGCCTCTTGCCGCCGCGGTCGCCGGGCTTATGATTTCAGCTTATCCTAAGCTCAGCCGCGACGAACTTTACGAAATAATCACAAATAGCGCCGACAAAGTTTCTCCCGTTGACGCTGATTACGATGAAAACGGTTTCAGCGAAAAATACGGCTACGGCAGGATAAATGCCCTCGCTGCGCTGAAGATGCTCTGTGAAAGGCACGAATGCACGGGCGGACTTCCCGAGATCGAGGAAGAAACTTACGAGCCCGAAGATCTGGATATGGAGAGTGATATCGACGAGTTTCCCGATGATTCGATGCTTCCTGTAAAAACCACCGAAAAAGGGTGTTCCTTAACTGTTTTTTGAAAACTATTTTTTCGGCTCAGGATAGAGCGCCGAAAGTGTTTTGATAAATTCCATGCAGATCAGAAGTATCAGTGCGCTGTAGTAGATCCAGAGGACGCTTGTTATGATCCAGGCCGCTGAACCGTAGAGAAAAGAGAAACTCGAGATCTCGTTGATGTAGAAATTGTATAATAATTTCGCTAAGTTCCAAAGAATGCTGAAAAGCAGCGCACCGCAGACGATAATGCTTTTTTTCAGTTTTATACCGTAAACGAAGTATGAAATCAGAATGCGGAAAAGGGCGATTATCACGATTGTCGAAATGGCAAAACTGTAGGCTTTCCCGGTAGAAATGACATCAACGATCCTTTGCAGATAAGGGATCTTCTGTGCGACATTTCCGGCAAACGAGAGGAAAATGCCTGAAAAATACTGAACGAAAAAGAGAATTATCGTGAGTGTCAGCAGAAAAACTACTCCCATCAGCCTTGAAAGGATGAAATTTATCGATTTCCCGCCGAAAATCCTGAAAAAAGAGTAGTGCAGGGTCGAAAAAAGAAGTGTCGCCGAAACGAGGAGCGAAAGAAGACCGACAGTGGTAAGCCCTGCTTTGTAGTTTGCAATGTCAACCAGGCTTGAAACGTACTTTTCGCTCAAAAAAGGTATCGCGATATGGAGCGAATTCATGATGTAGGAGGTGAGTTCTTCTGATGTGAAATTTTGAATATCTTTAATATAATCAACTATATATCCGAGTGATGCGCCGAGCAGTATTAAGAACGGAAGGAAACTCAGCATGAAGTAGAAACTTATTGCAGCAGTGAAGGTGAAACCGTCGTCATTGTAGAAATTGTATCCGGTTTCCCAGATGACTTTCAGAAATTTATGTTTTTCAATAAAGTCTGAAAACTTTTTTCCGATACTGTTCAAAACTGTCTCCATAAAAACGGTGGATTTTAATGTTGTTGTTTTATTTCTCAACTTTTTGTGCCGCTCGGTGTCGTGACGCCGTAACGACGTAACGATGTAACGATGTGACGGCGTGACGATACTACAGCTCGCTTCCTGTGATTATTGCAAGTTCATCGAGAGCTGTTTTGTATTTGTAGAGGTTTGCGATCTCTTCGGTTTTCGATTTTTTGACCATGAGCTGAGCGTTCAGAAGTTCGGTTTCCGTTGTCATCTGCTTTTCGTATTTCGCTTCCTGGATCTTGCGTGTTACTTCGGCTGATTCGATCTGAGTTTTGTTCTGCTCAAGCGCTTTTTCGAGGACTTTGATGTCGGCCATCAGTTTTTTGACCTGAAGTGTCATGTCCTTTTTGAGCTTGATGTTGGTAAGCTCTGTTGAAACAGATGACGCTTTTACTGCCTGATATTCGTAATACTGTCTTGCCGTGTCGAAACCGAATTCCCATCTTGCAACAGCGCCGAAGAACATGACTCCTTCCGGGTTGATGAGTGTGGAATCCCAGTTTTTCTTGAATCCGAAAGTGAGCCCGACCTGCGGAATGAAGTTCTGTATCGCCTTTTTGTTGAGGCGTTCTTGAATCTCACTGTTTTTGTTGAGCATAAGCATTTCGGTTCTGTTGCTTGCCTGCGCCTCGATGATTTCATCCTCACTTTTTGTGATTTCGCGGAATTCCGGTTTGTCGTATTTGATTTCAAAACTCTCTTCGTCGCGGTTCATAAACATCGCCAGAGCCGCTTTGATGACCGACTGGTTTCCGAGATACTTCTCTTTTTCGACTTCGAGAGCTGCTCTTTCGACTTTGATTTTGTAGAGCGCGGTTTCGTCGATAAGTCCCGCTATTTTATCTTTCGTAAGTTCCGATTTCAGTTTTGAAATTTCAGATTTTAGTTCAAGCGCTTTGTAGCCCTGATAGATTCCCCAGAGCGGAGTAAGCGGCTGAACAACAGTTAAATCAAGCGTCCTCTGGTGCGTCGGCACGCCGAGGTCGATTTCTTTGGGCGGAAGTTCGGTCGGCAGATTGATTGGAATAGGGCTCGATGCGTTGATTGCTTCTCCGAGTTGCTGGACTGTTTCGGACAAGTCTACCGTGAGTTTGTCGGGTTCCGGAAAGTATTCAAGTTTCAGCAGTTTTGCTTCAAGCGAGATAGTTGGGAAGAAGCGCATGAAAACGGCTTTCTTCTCGTATTCGTCTTTGCCCGATTTTGTGTCCTCGGATTTTATCGCCTCGCTGTTTTCTATCGCGATTGAGATGATTTCATCGATTCCGAGTTCTTCCGCGCCAAGATTGAGAGAAATTGTTAATAGTAAACACGTTATTGAAATTATTGATTTTTTCATCTT
>CACZFE010000211.1 GCA_902780365.1 uncultured Spirochaetales bacterium | reverse complement strand
CTGTCGGAGGCAACCGCTTTCGGGCATGAGCGGAATAGAGTTTCTGAAACATAAGCCTGCTCGAAAAGGTAGACATAAAAATATTTCGAGCCGATTTCATCCACATCATTCTGAAACATCCAGTCGAATGAGGAGTAGGGTGCCATTATCGAAGCGGAGTAGTAGGTGCTGCCTGTATATTCGCTGTTTGCAGTGACATAGAGATAGCCCTGATAATCGGCGGCAAAGGCGCTGCGTTTGTCTTTAAAGGGGTAGTTCCGACCTTTTTCGTCAATCATCGAGCCTGATATAAAATAGGGATATTCGTCATCGGCAAGATCGTAACTGTCCGGCATGCTCTGAAGCAGCGGCGCTGCGATTTTCAACGCAAAGCCCTTGTTGGGCTCAAGAAACGAGTCGTCGAGACCTGAAACGATCTCGTCGAACAACGAAGCGTCATGCCTTGTATCGCCGTCGTTGTCGCTGACTTCACCGTCGTCAGAATCATCCGATATATCGGCGTCGGTATCACCGTCGTTGTCCGCATCATCCGATATATCGCTGTCGGTTGAAGTGTCCGTGTCTACCGAATCCTTGTTTTTGCCCGATCCGCCGCAGGCGCATACAAATAAAAGCGCCAGAGCAAGGATAACTGACATAATTTTTTTTTTCATTTTGCAACTCCATCTTATTCCTCTTAAAAGACCTCGGATAGTGTAGTAGGCGCAGGAAGCTGTGTCAAGCGGAAAATTGAAAATATTGCGGGAAAAAGCTGCTTCGGAGATGTTGTACCGGTCAGGAAAAATTTAAGTGGACAATTCACCGTTCTTGGTGTAAAAAGCCGCGTTTTGATTTGTTTGTAACGTTTTTTATATGGAGAAAAAAATGAGCGAAAAAATCAGAGTTCTTATTGCAAAACCGGGTCTTGACGGTCACGACAGAGGCGCAAAATTCGTTGCGAGAGCACTTCGTGATGCCGGAATGGAAGTCATCTACACAGGTTTGAGACAGACTCCCGAAGCTATCGCAAATGCTGCGATCCAGGAAGACGTCGATGCAGTCGGTCTTTCGATTTTGAGCGGCGCGCACAATACGCTTCTTCCGAAAGTTGCGGAACTTTTGAAAGAAAAGAACGCTCCGGACATCCTTGTTTTCGGCGGCGGCGTTATCCCGGAAAGCGATATCCCGTTCCTCAAGGAAAACGGCATAAAAGCGGTTTTCACTCCCGGAACGACTTCCGAGCAGATCGTTACATTCCTTACCGACAATATCAAAAAGTAGTTCGCAGATTCTGCGTAAAAGTGCGTCCAAGTCTGATAAATTGACATACAGCGCCGTTTTGTGATAATCTCGGCTGTTGTTTAGTTTTTTAATGGAGGATTTTATGAACATTAATTTCGCTTTCAGAGGATTTGAGGAAAACAGTGACGGTCTTAAAGACTATGTAGCCAAAAAACTCGTAAAAATTGAGAAGTTCGTTTCGGCGAACGCTGCTGTCGAAGTCGTTTTTCAGAAAGACAAAAATCTGAAAATGACCGAAATCAAGCTGAACAACAACGGTGAGGAATTTCTCGCAAGCGATTCAGACGACAAAGAGTTCCAGACTTCTATCGATCTCTGCATCGACAAACTGGTAAAGCAGGTCGCAAGATCGAAAGACAAAAAAGTAGATTCAAGAAGATCATAGCGAATACGGGCGGGTAGCTCAGCTGGATAGAGCGTTGGCCTCCGGAGCCAAAGGTCGTGGGTTCGAATCCCGTCTCGCCTGCCATTTTTTTGTCATGAGAAAAGTTCTTGTTTTTATTTTAGTTTCGGTATTTTTTCTGAATGCTTCTCTGTATGCTGATGTTTTTCTTGCAAGTTACGAAGAGATAAAATCGGCTTACGACCTTGTCGGCTACACTTGGAACAGCGAGAAGGTCCCGCGGATTTTCGTGAAGAGCATCCCGGAAGAAATAAAAAAACTTGAAGGTGTCGAGCGCAGGCAGTTTTTCATAAAGCTGATCCTCCCGCTTGTTCTGCTTGAGAACGAGAAAATTTCGGCGGAACACGACATGATAGTTCCTGTTGCGGCAAAAAAAGAGTGGAATGCCGAAGATGTGAAAATCATCAGCGGAATTGCCGAAAAATACAATATCATTGACGAAGGTCAGGATATTTCTGCGATAACGGAAGATGAAAAGGAGAAGATCCGCTATTTTCTCGACCACAAGATAAGACCGGTACCTCCGGCGATCGCGATAGGGCAGGCCGCTCTTGAATCCGGCTGGGGAACGAGCCGCTTCGTCTTTGAGGGAAACAACCTTTTCGGGCACGTTTCTCCCGATCCGACGAAAGGGATAAAGCCGAAAAACTGGAGCGGAAAGCAGCGCCATATCAGGATTTTCGATTCGATCCAGGACTCAATTTCGGCATACATGCTCAATCTGAACCGCAACCGTGCCTACAACAAATTCCGCTGGTACAGGCGCACTCACCCGAACAACCTTTCGAAAATGGCTGAAGGTTTCGACAAATACGCGATCATAAAAGAGGCTTATGTCGGCAGACTTCAGAGCGTTATGTTCAAATTCGGTGTCTATAAAATCAACAACGCGAAGCTCGATTCGGGCGAAAGCGCCAATATTATTGAAAAAATTTCCCAACCTTACATCAACTGACACTGCTCGGAAACACATGAAATTTCAAGGAGATGAATAATGTTGCAGCAGGATGATTTTTTGGAGCAGCTTTACAGCAGACGCGGCGGCATAAAACTTGGACTTGGGCGTGTCGCGGATGCGTTTCCCGTTGTTTTTGAGAAAAAAATTCCGGTTTATCATGTCGCCGGCACAAACGGAAAGGGAACTGCGGTATATGCTCTTGACCACATTCTGCGTTACAACGGGCTTAAAACCGGACGCTTCATTTCGCCGCATCTTTTCAGATTCAATGAGCGTATCGCTGTAAACGGTGCTGACATAAAGGACGGCGAAGTCCGCGAAATTTATGACTATCTCGAAAAAAAGATAAGTGATTTTAACGAGTTGTCTTTTTTTGAAATAACGTTTCTGATTGCTTGGAAGTATTTTGAGATCAACGGTTGCGATCGGGCTGTTTTTGAAGTCGGACTAGGCGGAAGGCTTGACGCGACCAACGTGATCGA
>CACZFE010000210.1 GCA_902780365.1 uncultured Spirochaetales bacterium | reverse complement strand
TGTCTTCGCCGCCCACGGTCCTGCATATACCGATACCGAGAGCGAGAACGAGCGGAACCGTTACGGGACCTGTCGTGACCGCGCCGCAGTCCCAGGCAAGACCTGTTATGTAAAGCAGGTTCGGATCAAAAACTCCCCACAGTGTGAAGACGAGAAGGAGCGGAATAACTATCAAAATAAATGGTTTGAGCGAAATCGACTTCATGAATCTGAGCATGCCGGCGATGACCGCGATGCCGACGCCGATCCCGACGAAAGCAACAAGATATTCGGCTTTCTGGTTGAGCATTACGAAGAGAAGAGGTGCTTCCCACGGCTTTACGAAAGAGCCGTTTGCCTTGAGTATCGCGATCGAAGGCTCTGCGTAAGTTGCTCCGAAACCGAGGATGAAACTGAACGCGATGATCGTGAAAAGTCCGCTTTTTAGCGGCAGTTTGATACCCAGGATCTCGCCCAGCGGCATGATTCCTAAGAAAAGACCTTCAAGGAAGAAAGCCAGACCTAAGATGACAAGTCCGATACCGACCGAAATAACGCCGGCTTCGTAGATCGGCATACCGAGGATCGTAGACTGGAAAAAGATGAGGTAGATGACGACCGGAAGAACCGATACGAGCTGTTCCTTCAGCTTGTCCTTGCAGAAGCCGAGCAGCATCATCAGAGACTGTTTCAACGGAATTTTGAGTTTTTCCTGTTTGTTCGAAGACATTTTTTTCTCCCTAAAAGTTCCCAAAAGGCGGGCGATTATACGCGAAAACCGATCGAGTTCAAAAAAATCGGAATCTGTTCGTCATGTTGAGCAACGCGAAACATCTATCGTCTCAGGAAATATATCGCGGAATCCGTTTTTTCAACTAATCGACCGGTTCGGACATGCAGCCGAACCTGTCTTCATTTTCAATGTATGCGCAAACCAGAGGTTCTTCAGGGAAATTTTCGCAGAAACTGACGGTTGCCAGACTCAGCCAATCGTTACACTCGTGCAGAATGCCGTTTTCGTCACAGTAAGATTTGTCTTCAGCAGGATCACATTGCTTTATTTCGCAGGTCTTTCCGTCTTCGGAGCATGCCGAATTGCAAAGTGTTTCATCTTCGGAGAATTTAAGTTTCCCTTTGCTTGTCTCGATGCACCTGTAATCTTCAAGCACAAATGAATAGCCGTTGTCGTAAGTTATGCAGGCTTGTCCTTTGCCTGTATTTTCGCCTTCGCATGAAGAATAGCAGGCAGCCCAGTTATATTCTCTTTTTTCTGCTTCGTTTTTCTCCCGTGATACGAAGCATACAGGTGTTTCCCCGTTACATTCATTCTTCCTGACGAGATACTGGAGTTCGCCTTCATCCGTATATGCCTCGCAGCAGTCGACGTATGCGTTGCCTTCGCAGAATTCAACAAAAGTTTCCGGGTCGCACGGTGCGCCGGCCGTATTGTCCTGGTCAGCCGGGACTTCAAAAATGTTCTCGTCAACAGTAAAGTCTTTGTCAGAACTGCTGTCGGAACCTGAATCATCTGTTTGTTCCGATCCGTTTTTGCTGCTGTCTTTGTCTTCTTTTTTGGAATCACCGCCGCATGAAACAAGGAAAATCATTGATAAAACCATAAGTGAAAATACCAAAAACTTTTTCATATCGATCTCCGTAAGTTGAACAAAAAACAACGGATTATAGTTAGTGCTGAATAATTTGCAATTTAGAGAAATATCCTTAAAATTCAGCGTTTTTTTGTTTATTACCTTTTATTTTATGGTGCTTGATTATGAAAATAAGTGAAATTGTTACTCTTCTTAATGCAAAAATCGTATGCGGCGAGGAATTTACCGACCGCGAAATCGAAAGGGCGTTCGCATCGGATCTGATGAGCGACGTTCTTACAACTCCTTTTGACAACGGCGTTCTGATCACGGGGCTCGCAAACCCGCAGTCTGTAAGAACTGCCGACATGATGGATGTCACGACCATAATCCTTGCGAGAAAGAAAAAGGCGACCGAGGAGATGATAGAACTCGCAAGGGAAAACGACGCCGTAATTATGGAGTGTCCGCTTTCAGTTTATCACATTTCGGGCATTCTTTACACTCACGGCCTTAGTCCGGTTTATTGATTTTTTCAGGGTGAGCCATGAAGTTTGAGTATCATGTGGAAGGCGGAGATTTCCTGAACGCCGGCAACGCTTCGGGGAACATCAAGAAGGTTCTCAAAAAACTCAATGTCGATTCCAGCGTGCTGAAACGTGTCGTCGTCGCGCTTTACGAAGCCGAGGTAAATATCGTGGCGCACGCTTACCGCGGAAACATCACCGCCGATATTTCGCCGCAGAAAATAGAGATAGTTCTTGACGACGAAGGTCCCGGGATCCCAGACATTGGCCTTGCGATGCAGCAGGGATACTCGACTGCGTCTACAAAAGTCCGAGAGATGGGTTTCGGTGCCGGAATGGGTCTGCCGAACATCAAGGCAAATACTGACGATTTGAAAATAGAAAGTGTTGTAGGCAAGGGGACGAAGATAACTCTTCTGTTTAACCTTGCGTAAACGGAGGTCTCATGGTGACGCGTAACAAAAAACCTTTTTTTCACCACGCGCTCAGAATCAATAAGAACAAGTGTATAGGCTGCACGCACTGCATGAGGACTTGCCCGACGGACGCGATAAGGATCCGCAACGGCAAGGCTTCGGTCAATCCCGACAAGTGCGTTGACTGCGGAATGTGCATGATTTCGTGCAAGCATAACGCAATAATCGTCGAACAGGATGATTTCCAGAGGATTTTCGACTACAAATGCCGCGTTGCCCTTGTTCCTTCAGTTCTGATGGGGCAGTTTGACGAAAATTCGGGAACAAAATCGATTTTCGAAGGTTTGAAAAGCGTCGGTTTTACTCATGTCTACGAGGTTTCACGCGCATCGGCACTTATTGAGGAGGCCCAGGACGAGTATGAACAGCGGGACGATATCGAGTTTCCGATGATTTCATCGTTCTGTCCTGCTGTGATCAGGCTGATCCAGGTACGGTTCCCTTCGCTTCTTAAGCACATAACCCTGATAAAGCCGCCTCTCGACATCGCCGCGGCGCACTGCAGGAACGAACTTGAAAGGACAGGAATAGATCCTTCAGACATAGGTATTTTCTATGTTTCTC
>CACZFE010000209.1:3158-6195 GCA_902780365.1 uncultured Spirochaetales bacterium | reverse complement strand
TCAAGCAATCTATAATAAAGGGGATGGCTTTAAAATCCTGTTTTGCTGGATTGGTTGGAATAATAATAGGCTATGTTATTTTGCTATTGAAACAATATTGCTTATGCAACGGAGAATCCTTGTTAAACAGACCATTTATTCTTTTGGGAATCGTAATAGGAGCTTTGCTGTTAGTAGTACATGAATTGTTGCATTTGATACCATATCCCCGGAAAAGCAGTAAAATCGTTGCGATAAAACACCCCGTCGGCGAGAAAAAATCGGCTGTCAACGGCGTTATCAACATGGATCTGATCTACAACAAAATCTATTCTTTCGTTTCGAACGATAAAGCCGATTCCGGCAAACTCTGCCGCCCGGCCGACAACACGCACGTCACCTGGGAACTTACAGGCGGCGAGTGCATAAGACGCGACAACCACGCGATGGCTGTTGACGGGATCCACAATGTCATCGAGATCCTTGACAAACTCGAGAACGGCGAGCTTGACGAGAACATCACTTTCCTCGAACTCAGGGCCTGCGACGAAAGCTGCGCCGGAGGGATCCTTGTTCCCGGCAACCGCTTCCTGACAGTGCGGAACCTTATGCAGAGGGAAATTCTTCCTCCGTGCAGAAAAACGGCTGATAAAAACGACGCGGCGTGTCAGAACTGCCGCCTTTTCGGAAAATGCGGAAGCGAGTATCTGCCCGAAGCATTCAATCTTGAAAAACTTCAGCCGAGATCGATGCTTTCTCTTGACGACGACTTCGAGAAAGCACTCGAAAAAATGGAGCATGTCGATACGATCATGCAGGTCCTTCCGAATATCGACTGCGGAATGTGCGGTTCCCCGAGCTGCCAGTCGCTTGCCGAGGATATCGCACGCGGTGTAGCTGAACTTGACCAGTGCGTTTTCTTGAGGCTCACGGCGACGAGAGATTCTGAAGACCTCAAAGCCCTCTACGAATCTGTCCGCAATGTCTGGGGCAGAATCAACAATAATGAATGATTTTTGGAGGAAAGATGAATAATTTGGACGCTATTTCGGTTGTTGACGGCAGATATGCTTCCAAAACCGACGAACTCAGGGATATTTTTTCGGAATACGGCCTTATCAGGCATCGTGTTTTTGTTGAAGTCGAATGGCTTAAATTCATCCTCGGACGCCTTGGATTCGACGATGCTCCGCAGGGTGTGATCGATGCGATCGATGCGATCTACAGCGGTTTCAACACTGAAAGCGGACTTATGGTCAAAAAGTTCGAATCCGTCACGAACCACGACGTCAAGTCAGTTGAATACTACCTCAAAGACCAGCTTGAAAACAGAGGTCTCGGCCATTTGAAGGAGTGGGTCCACTTCTGCTGCACTTCGGAAGACATCAACAACACTTCCTACGCGCTGATGATAAAGAAGGGAAAGGATATCGTCGGAAAACTTCTGGGCGAACTCCTTGAAAAGATCGAATCTCTCGCGAAATCAAACAAGGCTGTTCCTATGATGGCGAGAACGCACGGACAGCCGGCGACTCCAACGACTGTCGGCAAAGAATTCATAAACTTCGCCGCACGTTTCAGACGCGAACTTGAAATCCTCGATAAAATCGAGGTCGAGTGCAAATTCAGCGGCGCGACGGGCAACTGGAACGCTCATGTCGCGGCAAAACCCGATGTTGACTGGCTTAGTGCCGCAGAGGAGTTCATTTCGGAGATTTTCCACACGCTCATCCGCATCAGTTCAACGCTTATCGATATGGACCGCGACATCTGGACTTACATTTCGCTCGCTTATTTCAAGCAGAAACCGAAAGAGGGCGAAGTCGGATCATCCACAATGCCGCATAAAATCAACCCGATCGACTTCGAAAACAGCGAAGGAAACGCAGGCGTCGCGATTTCGCTCATGGAACATCTGAGCACGAAACTTCTGAACTCGAGAATGCAGCGCGACCTTACCGATTCTACTGTTCTCAGGAATGTCGGCCTTGTTTTCGGCTACATTCTGATAAGCATCAAAAACTGCATGAAAGGGCTTTCCAAAATCGAAGTCAACTACCCGAAACTTGCGGAAGACCTGGAAAACAACCTTGAACTTCTTGCCGAGCCTGTTCAGACCGTCATGAGAGTCTACGGCGAGGAAAATCCTTATGAAAAGCTGAAAGGGCTTACACGCGGCAAAAGGATCGAGAGAAAAGACCTTGACGAATTTATCGATTCGCTTGAAAAAGTTCCTGCCGATGTTAAGGAAAAACTCAAAAAACTCGAGCCTTCGACTTACCTCGGAATCGCGGAAAAACTTGTTGACGAATACTTCGCAAGATACGGTAAATAAATTGAATAAGTTCTTGTTTCTATTGATAAATATTTTTGTATTCACTCTTGCTTCATGCTCTTTCAGCAACGATGCGAAGCCTTCGCAGCCGGAAGAAGAGGATGAACAGCAGGTTCTGCCTGACGAAGATGCGGAAACTCAGGATATGGATCCCGGACAAACTGAACCCGAAGAAACGGAAACCGATACAGAGATTTCTGATCACGATCCGGTCGAAGAACCTGATGAAACCCCTGACGCCGAGCCTGAGATCCCTGAAGAAGAGAAGATAAAATCAGTTGTTGTCGGCACTTACAATACGCACCTGTTTTTTGACAAAGTCTGTGACTCGGGCAACTGCTCAAGTTCCGATTTTGAAAAAGTTCCGAGCGCTTCGGAATATAGCGAAAAAGTGAGCGAACTTGCCGAATCAGTAAAAGAAATAGATGCAGACATAATCCTTCTGCAGGAAGTCGAAAAAGAGTCGTGCCTCAAAGATTTATTTGAAAAATCAAGTGATTACGATGAATTTTATCTCGGCGAGAAAGGTTCCAACGCATCGGTCGACACCGGTGTCATGACAAAAGGAAAAATAACATATAAAAACAAGCATACCGAGCAGATAGAATGCGCTGACTGCGATGGCGGAAAGACAACTTTCTCCCACACGTTCCTCGAAGTCCACATAACTCTCGGCGGTCGCGAAATAATCGTTTTTTCGGCTCATTTCAAATCCAAAAACGA
>CACZFE010000209.1:0-3136 GCA_902780365.1 uncultured Spirochaetales bacterium | reverse complement strand
TTGCCGAAGCCGCTGCTGCCGCGAAAATACTCAAAAAAGCTGCCGAAAAATATCCTAAGGCGCTCATCGTGATGGGGGGAGACCTCAACGACGAGCCGGGAAGCGACACTCTGGAGCCTTTTGAAAGCGATCCCGCGTTTTTGAGAGTAGCTGACGAACTTTCGTCCAAAAACCAGGCGACTTATTCATACCGCGGCGACGCGATCGCGATCGACCACATTTTCTGGGTTGAAACTGACAGCGGAAAATACAAAACGGGTTCCGCTGAAGTCGTTAAGGATGCTCCGAGCACCTATTCGCTGGGTTCGTCGGACCACGCCGCTTTGAAAGCAACTTTTGAATTCTAAGATGTTCACTTTTGTCGCAGCCAGACAGAAACCGCTGATAATTCCGGTATTTATCCCTCATTTAGGCTGTAAAAAACTGTGCGCTTTCTGCAACCAGCGCGATGTGACGGGTGTCACGGAACCATCTTTGGAAGATGTCGAAAACGCAGTCAAAAGCTATCTCTCGTGGTCAAAACCGCGCGAAAGGACTGAAATTTCGTTCTACGGCGGCACTTTTACGGCACTTCCGCATGAAAAGATGATGAACTACATCAGAAAAGGTGCCGAATTCGTCGAAAACGGCACCGTCAACGCGCTTCGCTGCTCGACGAGACCTGATGAGATCGATGAAGAACGGGGTGAAATTCTGAAAAACAATCATTTTGAGACAGTTGAGCTCGGCGTGCAGAGCATGTCGGAGAAACTTCTTGAAAAAATGAGGCGCGGACATTCGGCGAAGTGTGTCGAAAAGGCGGCGGAACTTCTGAAAAATGCCGGAATTTCGGCAGGTTTGCAGTTTATGACAGGTTTCCCCGGCGAAACTGAGGAAGATGTCATGCTTTCATGCAGCTCTCTTTCAGTTCTAAAACCTGATTTTATAAGGATTTATCCATTCGTTCCGCTTAAAAACACCCCTGTTTGCAACGATCTGGAGGCCGGAAAGTTGAAAATGGAGAGTGCCGGAACAATTCTTGAAAGAACTGCTGCACTTTTTCTTGCCGCGATGAAACTCAAAATTCCGGTGATAAGGATCGGTCTGCCGCAAAGCAGTGATGTACCGAAGGTTTATCCCGACAATCTTTTTCAGGTCGTTGTCGCAAAAGCGATAGAACGGCTTGCTGAAGAGGGCGAAAGGGAGTTTTGCATCCCCGAAAGTTTCAGGACAAGTTTCAATATGGCAAAAAAAAGATTCCCGTTTATCGAAAAACTCTAATATCCGTATTTTTTCCGTTTGACAGCGTAAAACGAAACTGTGACCATGGCAGCGACAAATTCAGCTGCGACAAGGGAGAACCATATCCCGTTTATGCCGAAAACAAGTGGCAGAACCAAAACCGAGACTGTTTCAAAGACGACTGTCCGCAGAAACGATATCGCCGCGGAAACAAAGCCGTCGTTAAGCGCAGTGAAGAAAGAAGAACCGTAGATCGGAATGGCGGCAAGAAGAAAGCTGAACGAGAAAATCCTGAATCCGCTGACTGTCAGCTCTTTAAGGGCGGCATCGTAGCCGACAAAGATTTCTGCTATCGGTCCAGCCAGTATTTCGCTTGACAGAAATATTGTCGCCGCAGAAAAAGCCAGTATTTTCAAGCTTTTGGAGAAGACGTTCCTGAGTTCTTTCCTGTTTTTCGCACCGAAGTTGAAGCTCACTATCGGAGCTGTCCCTACGGAATATCCTATGAATACGGCAAGAAAGAGGAAGTTTACATACATCAGAACTCCGTAAGCAGCGACACCGTCCTCGCCGACGTATTTCAGGAGCTGCATGTTGTAGAGCATGGCGACAAGAGACATCGAAATGCCTGAAACGAATTCCGACGAGCCGTTCGTGCAGGTTTTAAGCAGTGCTTTCGCATCAAATTCGGCTTTTCCGAGTTTGAGAAGGCTTGAATTTTTCCGCGAAAAATAGACGAGAGGGATAAGCCCGCCTGCAATCTGGCTTGCAACGGTAGCAAGAGCCGCTCCGGGCAATCCGAAACGGAAGAGAGCTACTAAAAGAAAATCGAATATCATATTTGCGAAGCCGGCTGCAAGCGTCACATAAAACCCTAATTTGGGTTTTTCGGCAGTCACAAAAAGCGAGTGGAATTCGAACTGGAGCATGACTAAAGGAAGCCCGAGCATGACAAGATCCCCGTAAAGAACGCAGTCTTCGAGCATTTTTCCTTCCGCGCCGAGCAGAACCGCGACGCTCCGCATCGAAGCAATCCCGAAAGCAGCTATGACGATTCCGAGAGCAAGCGTGATATAGACAATAAGCGAAAAAACGGAATTTGCCTTTTCATCTCTGCCTTCGCCGAGCAGTTTGCCTATGAGGGCACTGCCTCCTGTGCCGAAGATGAAGCCGCCGACACCGAGTATCATCAGGTAGGGATAGATCAGATTTATCGCGGCGAAAGGAGTCTTCCCTACATAGTTCGAGATGAAAAAACCGTCGACCATGCCGTAAACCGATGTGAAAATTATCATCATTATTGTCGGAAGTGAGAACCGCAGCAGCCTGCCGCAGGAAAAATGATCAGAAAGTTTGATTTCCAAAAAAACACCTCAAAATCAAAAACGGCCCACTATAGTCTAAAATAAAAGATTTTAAAGATTGTTCTGCTCAGAATGACGGTAAAATAAAGAACGGCGCGGTGTCAATTAAATTCAGAACTGTTCAGCCCATTTCGCGAGTTCTGCTTTGTCGATCCTGCCGTTCAGCAGCTTTCCTTCGATGATCTGTGCTTTCGGTGCGCTCGGCTGAAGTTCCTTCACGGTGTTTCCGAAACCGCTGCCGCCGCTCGTTGCGAAGATGACGACTTTCTTTCCGCTGAAATCGTAAGCTTCAAGAAAACTGTTGATGATGTGCGGCGCAACATACCACCAGATCGGAAAACCGATGAAAATCACGTCGTAATCTGCGATCTTTGCATTTTTGTCGGCAAGTTTCGGGCGGCTTTTCTTGTCTGCCATTTCAACGCTTGAGCGGGAAGATTTGTCTCTCCAGTCGAGATCGTTGCTCGTGTATTTTGTCTCAGGTCTGATTTCATAAAGATCGGCTTTTGCGGCTTCCGCGAGTTCTTTCGCACTAAGGATGACGACACCTT
>CACZFE010000208.1 GCA_902780365.1 uncultured Spirochaetales bacterium | reverse complement strand
AGGCGCGGGCGATCTCGGCTATGTCGGTCACATTGGGGGAGAGTTTTACGATCACAGGCTTATCTGTAGTAGCTTTTACAGCTTTTGTAAGTCTTTGAATTATTTCAGGATTAGCTCCGAAAGCCGAACCTCCTGACTTCACGTTGGGGCAGGAGAGATTCATTTCGAAAGCGTCGATCCTTTCATTTTTGGAAAGTATTTCTGTTAGGTGCACAAAATCCTCTTCAGAAGATGCGTAAAGGTTAACTATTATCGCACATTTGAGATCTCTGATCTTCGGCATGATCTCGTTCAGAAAGTGTTTCGAGCCGCAGTTCTCAAGCCCTATCGAATTGAGCATTCCCGAAGCGGTTTCGACCACTCTGGGAGAAGGGTTGCCCGCCCTTGGCTCAATCGAGATCCCTTTAGTGCAGAATCCGCCGATCTTGTTGAGGTTGAAAAAGTCTTTAAATTCGATGCCGTAGCCGAAAGTTCCGGAAGCTGTGAGGATTGGGTTCTGAAGCCTGAGTTTTCCGATATTTACTGAAAGATCCATGCTGCATGACTCCTTGTTTTTATTTGAGTATTTCTAAATATTTCTTGGCGAGTTCCGAGTATGAATGATTTTTTATGACATACTCGTACCCGCGTTTTCCCGTTTCGGCAAGTTCTTCCGGAGTTTTTTTGTAAAGCGTCATGATGGCATCTACTATTTCATCGGCGTTTTCAGATTTTATCGAGATTCCGCATTTTGCTTCCGCAACGATGTCGTTCGCTGCTTCAATAGCCGATATTATCGGTTTGCCTGAGTATAAGTAATCAAACATTTTGTTCGGGGATACGCCGAATCTGTAAAGAGGTGATTTTTTTATTCCGATATAACAGACATCACATTTCTGCAGAACAGTCTGAACTGCCGATTTTGGCACGGAATCAAGAAGAATTACATTCGTCAGTCCGTTTTCCGAGATGAATTTTTGGTAGTTTTCTTTTTCCGGACCGTTTCCGAAAAGCAGAAAAGCTATTTTGCCGTTGGATTTCAATTTGTTTGCAGCTTCTAAAAACATCTCGATATTGTTGGATATCCCGAATTTTCCGGCATGCACAACAATAAATTTGTCTTTTGGGATCGCGTCTGCAAATTCTTTCGGGAGAGGAGTTGCGTTTCTTACTTCTTCCAAGTCTATCCCGTTCGGTATCGAAACATAACGGTCTTCTGTAAGGCCGTGATTCTGCATGTGTTCGAAAGCGTTCGGCAGTACCGAAACGACTTTGTCGGACTTTTTGTAGGAAAAATTCTCGAAAAACTGCGTGAATCTTATCGCGCACTTCAAAAATCAGTTTTGCTCCGAATTTCTTTTTCAGCTGGTAGCCGTTGAGGATCGAAAACGGAGTGGGCGATGTGACGATTATTGCATCCGGTTTGCCGAATCTCTTTTTTCTGAGAAGAAACATTTTAGCGACGAATGTGAAAGCGTTGATTATGCGCCCGAGACTCTGCGATTTTCCGTATTTAGGAGTCTTTATCCAGCAGTATTCGATCCCGTCTATATTTTCGGTCGAAGAAAAGCCTTTAACTTCGGGCAGTTTTGAAAAAATATGAGTGTAAGATCCTGAAAATATTGTGACTTTGTGTCCGAGCTTTACAAATTCCTTCGCGAAGTAGTAGGGGCGGAAAACCATTCCGTGGATTCGTGAGCCGATCGTTTCATTTATTATCCAGATATTCATTTTTACCTCGAATCAAACAAAAACTGTAAAGAGTAATTAAAAAGATTTTTTTATCAAGACGTAGCGGGATTAAATTTCAAACTCTGTGAAGAAATATTGCGAATTTTCGGCTTTTATGCCGACAGTCATGATGCCGACCGACGGATCGAGTTCCATTTTGACGGTCTCGTGCATAAGGTAGGGAATGTCGTAAAGCTTCTCTCCTGCGAGGATACGGATGTTTATTCCTTCAAGTTCCGGCGGGAAGTGCATGAAAACGGTCTTCGTCTCATCGCTTTCAACTGTTTCGACGTTAAATTCAGTCGTGAAAGGTTCGACCGGGTCACGCCAGAAAACGGTCATCGGGTCGCCAAGCATGACGATCGATTTTTTTGTCCACTGCCAGCTGTCCTTGTTGACTACCGGGACATTGATGTTCAGAACAGGCGGATTGAAAGTGTCGTTCTGCGGCATGCTCATGTGAGCGAAGATGTAGCTTTCACCGATCGCGGAGTAGGGGAAGGCGAACATGTTTTTGAGCATTTCATCGATGAACTGGCTGCCTCCGGCGATCCCCAGACCTGTCGTTGTGTTGCCGAGGTATACTATTGCTCCGCCTTTCGGGGCGTTCATAAGTTTTTCACCTGCCGAGTCATCATATCTGTAAGCAAACTGTCCTGCTTCGCATGCGCAGCTGAGAAAGAAGGGGAATGTTTCGTTTTCAAGGTCATAGGCCATCTGTGCCGAGAAGTCGTTGTCATCGTTTGCCTGTTCGCAGGTGAGATATCTCGGATGACCGTGTCCGCTGTGGACGATAAGGTTCATTCCTTCTTCTATCGCCGCCTTTTCGCTGTCGTTATTGAGATACTCTGCCGTGTTTCCGCCGGGGAAAGGGAATGACTGAGTGTAAAGTTTTTTTATCGAATATCCGGGCTGGATAAGGCTTGCCGTTTTTCCTTCCGTCTCGAAATAGTATCCTGCATTGACTTTTACACTTGAAATTTCTGTCGCGATATTGGCGAGAAGAAGTGATTTTGTCGTGTGGGCAGTGTTGAACGCGGTGTGGTGTTTGACGATTTTCTCAAAATAGAGTTCGGCTTCCCCGACTGTCGAAACGGAGATCCTTCCGATAGCGATGTTTGCGATAAGAAGAGGATTGTCCTCGTCTTCGGCGTAGGTTCCGTTGCCGTTTTTATCCCAGTTGCTGAAATCGGCGTAGTAGAGGTCGCTGTAGAAATCGTCCGTGTAATCTGCGATTCCGAGCGGGAGTTCGAAGTGGTCGTGGACGATCCTTGAGGGAACGACCTCGTTGTCGCCGCCCAGAACGAGGTATCTGAGTCCTTCGACCGACATGACGTAATCTTTTATCGCTTTGGGTGTATCGTTGAGCGGATCGCTGTCGTCACAGACCGCATTTTCGCAGATATCTTCAATAGTTACGACTTTTGTAATTATTCCCGTGACAGTGTGGAAATCGGCGAATTTTTGGAAAATCCCGGCAAATTCCTCTTTTGTCACGATCAAAGCATCGGTTTTTGTTGCAAAGTCGGTACTTGGCTCAACTACAACAGTAGTCTCTTTTACCGGATCTGTTTCTGTCGGATCGTTGTCATCTGTTTCTGTCGGATCGTTCTCTTCGGTTTCTGCAGGATCGTCCTGATTTCCGTTGCCGGGCTCGTTGTCAGCCGGTTCGGTATCAGTTTCGGCATCATCAGAAACTTCAGAAGCCTCCTCGTCATTGTTTTCGTCATTGTTTTTTGTGATATTCTTGGTGTCGCTGCCGCATGAAACCGCAAAAACAAAGCACATAAGAACGCATAAAATAAAAAGTGATTTTTTTAACATTGTGATTCCTCCAACACAAAAGCCGGAGGATTATAGTCGGTTTTTTTGCCGCCGCAACTCTTTTTCGATATCTTGTTATCTCGATATGTCGTTATTTCGACAGCGGCGGATCAGGTAAAAAAGGATTAAAACTCGAAAACGAGTCCGAACTCGAAGTTGTTTTTCATTTTATTGGAGAGGTCGAAACTCTTGTTTCTCCAGAAATCATTGATTTTTTCGAATTTGTAGCCGACGAAAAGGCAGGTGTTGACAACACCGTTCTCCTTCATTTTTTTGGATGACGAAGAATCCATCCAGTTGAGCGAGAGCATGAGTCCTACGGTTCCGTGAAGTCCGAAGGTACCTCCGTTCTCTGTTGTGTGACCTCCGTCACGGATTACCCACGGATAGTAGTCAAGTCCGCCTGCAATGTAGGGATAAAGCGGAAAATCGTAGACGGGGCGTAACTTCAGCTCCGCTTTGAGCGGAATAAAGTGCATCGTGGTTCTGTCGGAGCTTTTTGAGCCGTCGGAGCGCATTGCTCGTCCTTTAAATCTTGTGTATCCGATGCCGCCGATGAAAGTGATTCTGATGTAGTCGGTCGGAACAGCCAGACCGAAAGTAAGCGACGGAAGCCACCGTACCTGTGACCCTGCGACTTCTTTGAACGGAGTGCCGTTGATGTCGGAATCGATCTGCGGATAGTAGAGAAGGTTGGTGAAACTAGCTTCACCGTGAATGCCGCGGTTGCGGGTTTTTGCCATAAGATCCTGCGCAGGTATTGCCATGAAAATGACAAAAAGAAGCGCAAGAAGTGCCTTTCTTTTCGGTTTAAAGAAGAAAAAGACAATTAAAATCAACCATGAAACCATGAGAAAACGTCCTAAAACTGTTGTTAAAAACCATGCTGCGATGACAAGCGGCATCAGA
>CACZFE010000207.1 GCA_902780365.1 uncultured Spirochaetales bacterium | reverse complement strand
TTCTTCGAGATTTCGCTCATGTTCAACATTATGCTCTGCTTCTTCAACCTCATTCCGATCCCTCCGCTTGACGGAAGCAGGATCCTCATGGGATTCATGCCGCGCGAATACGACAGGATCTTCATCACGCTTGAAAGATACGGATTCCTGATAATCATGGGACTTGTCGTAACAGGTGCTTTCAGCATCCTGCTCATTCCGGCGAAACTGATTCTCAAGCTTTTTCTCTATCTCCCGAATTTAATATTTTTTGGTTAGGTGAATCATGGAAAAAATCAGAATCGACAAACTTCTTGACCTTACTCAAACGGAATTCGCGGACATTTTCGACGCCCTTGAATACCCGCACGAAATCCTTCCGCTCATCAAAGACTACATCCTGAAAAAAGGGCCGGCTTTGGGCAGTGACTACACAATGATAAAGGAAAACGTCTGGGTCGGAGCAGGCACCGAAATCGCCGAAACCGCTTTCATCAAAGGTCCTGCGATAATCGGGCGCAACGTTGAGGTCAGACAGAGCGCGTTCATCCGCGGCAATGCGATAATCGGCGACAACTCCGTCATCGGAAATTCGACCGAAATCAAAAACAGTTTCCTTTTCAACAAAGTCCAGACTCCGCATTTCAACTATGTCGGAGATTCTGTTTTAGGCTTTCACGCCCACATCGGAGCAGGTGTTATCCTTTCAAATGTCCGCTCGATTCCGGGAAATGTAAAAATTCACTGTGAAGGCGAAACGATTGAAACAGGACTTCGCAAATTCTCGGCGATCCTGGGTGACAACGCCGAGATCGGCTGCAACTCGGTTCTCAATCCAGGGACGATAATCGGAAGAAATTCAGTAGTTTATCCTCTCTCCAACGTTCGCGGGTTCATTCCGGAGAATTCGATCTTCAAAGGAAACGGCGTGATCGCCGATAAAAAATAGATCCAGCCGTCAATTTTCAGCTAATTTTTCGAAGGATTTGTTTTAGGTCTTACTGTCGGAGCAACATCGAAATCAAGGCTTGAAAAACGGCCTTCGAAGAAATCGTCCATTGCGGCTGCGGCGACCATCGCACCGTTGTCCTGACAGTATTTGAGTTCGGGCAGATAAAGTTCAAGACTGTATTTCGCCGCGATATTTTCAGCCATTCCCCTGACAGCGCTGTTTGCGCTCACTCCGCCGGCAACAACAAAAGCGGTGTATTTCTTTCTCGAAAGAGCAAGTTTCACCTTCCTTTCTATGAGTTCGACGATCCTGTTCTGGAATGACGCCATGAGGGACGGCATATCGACCTCGCCTTCATCAAGGAAACGTTTTACTGCCGATTTTATTCCGCTGAACGAGAAAACTATCTCGTCGGCATATTTATTGTTATTCTTCAATAAATACGGCAACTTATATTTCGAAGCATCGCCATTTTTCGCCATTTTGTCGATTATCGGACCACCCGGATAGCCGAGATCAGCCATCTTCGCGATCTTATCGTAAGCCTCTCCCGCCGCATCATCCATCGTTTCGCCGAGAACGGTCCTTTCATCTTCCGATATCTCGATAAGCGAAGTGTGACCGCCCGAAACAACGAGCGCGAGATAAGGAAACTCAGGCCGTTTTTCCCTTTCGAGAAAAGCCGAAGCGATGTGCGCGTTCAGGTGGTTGACAGCTATTAGCGGCTTTTTCCAGCCGACAGAGAGTCCTTTTGCCGCACTGACACCGATCAGCAGGCTTCCGATAAGTCCCGGATAGTTCGTGACAGCTATCGCCGAAATGTCGTCTTTTGTTTTTCCGGCCTCTTTTAAAGCGGCGTCGACCGCAGGGATTACCCACGCAAGATGGTTTCTCGAGGCGATCTCGGGAATGACTCCGCCAAAAAGCCTGTGAACGCTCGTCTGAGAAACGGTTTTAACCGACAAAACGTGATAATCTGACGAAACAACAGCCACCGAAGTGTCGTCACAGCTGCTTTCTATGCCAAGAATATAGTTTTCGCTCATTTTAACCGGAATTAAAGGAATTTTTTGAAAAGTGCAAGAATGCCCTGCGCCCATGCGATCCTGTGAGTCGTTCCGGTCCCTTTCGCGATCGAATCCTTGTTGTCGATATACCACTGATAGCTTCTGATGAGAGCCTGAGACTCGTCGTATTTCGGTTCCCAGCCGAGAACTTTTCTTGCCTTGTCGACGGAAACGAAACTGTCTGTGTGCGCCGTTCCGTAAACCCACTTGTAAAGCGGTGAAAGATGAAGTTTTTCAAAAATCGTGAGTGCCGGAATTACAAGCCAGACCGGAGTGTGCATTACTCTCGAACCGCTTTTCGCGTATTCGCAGAGTGCACCGACATAGTCGTTTTCAGAAAGATTGCTGACCGCGCCGATGTTAAAAATATCGTTGGCATCGTCGCCTTCGTGCGAAAGTGCGAGATAAACCGCGTCGCAGAGGTCATCGACTTCAAGAAGCTGGTATCTGTTCTTTCCGTTTCCGATGAGCGGGATCTTGTGTCCTTCCTCGACCCAGTTGTAAAGGATCTGGAAAACGCCGAGGCGGTAAGTTCCGATGAAGGTTTTTGGTCTGATCGTCGAGATGTAGAGTCCTTTTTCGCGGTATTCGTTGCAGATCCCCTCAAGAGCGACCTTGCTTTCGCCATAGTTGCCTACACCTTCAAGTTTGTCAGTTTCGAAAAGCGGATGATGGTCTGGAACACCGTAAACGGCTGTCGAAGAAATAACTGCGACTCTTTTGACTTTGTGTTTGTAGCAGAGCGAAAGGACGTTTCTGCTGCCGTCGACGTTTGTAGAGAAGATCTCCTCTCTCGTCGCAAGAGGAAGAGCTGCCGCAGCGTGGATGACCCAGTCTGTCTGCGAAATAAGCTCGTCCATCTTCTTTTCGTCGCGGACATCGCCGTTTACAAGTTTGACCGATTTGTCGTAATCCTCGGCATGGTATTCGGCAATGTCGAGAAGTGTTACATCACAACCCATTTCAACACATTTTTTTGTCATGTGAAGCGCGAAAAATCCCGCGCCGCCGGTGATAAGAACTCTCATTTTTTCCTCCAACTATTGAAATTCTTTAGGATAAAGTGCTGCCTGCTCGGGGAAAAGCGCGGCACTGTTTTCTTTTACAGCCGTGCAGTCCCACGAAGAATCTATTCTCTTGAAAATAAAAA
>CACZFE010000206.1 GCA_902780365.1 uncultured Spirochaetales bacterium | reverse complement strand
CACATCGCCGTCATCAGCACAATTATATCAAATGACTGTATGAAATATCGCATGATCACGGGCGCATCCGACGCATGATTTCCGCCGGGCGCCGATGGATGCGCCGCCGTATTGTGTGGTATTCACTGGTCAAACGCTGCCGACGCGTTCACAATTCCATACATTCACAAGCAAACAGAGCGCTTCCGCGACCAAGCGAAAACGCTCTGTCTGACCAATCGCGTTCTTTACTTTTCCACCACGCTGAGCAGATCCATCGGGCAGGCCTTGGCGCAGATGCCGCAGGCGATACATTTGGTGGCGGTCTCCCCCAACGTCATCACCTGCATCGGGCAGGCCTTCACGCAGTCGCCGCAGCCCACGCAGAGCTTCTTGTTAATCATGTAAACGCCGGTCTTGGGGTTCTGGGTGATGGCGCCGTGGGTACAGGTGCGCATGCACTTGCCGCACTGTATGCAGGTCTTGACCTTGCAGCTCAGTGGTGGATCCCGACTGACCACGGTTTCAAACATCACATGATCATGATCCCTGTTCAGGGAAACTTCATGTATCTCTTCGACACCACCAAGATGAACGGTGCAGGTCCTCTTACCGCTGTAGGTCCCTGGCTTTCGATGGGTGTTGGTCTCAACGTTTTCACATGGGACAACGGAGATAAAACAAAAGCTGAATTCGCAGCAAGTTTCGCTTGGGGAATCGGTGCACAGCTTTCTTTCAACAACAACTGGGGTCTTAAAGCTGGTTTCGGCGGCAACGCAGGCGGAGACAAATGGTTCCATTGGAGCCACGACTACTTCATGGCTGAAGCTACCTACAGATTCTAAGTTTAATTGTTTTTCCGTTTTATAAATCCAAAAATTTTCAAAATATTTCAACTTAATCAGTGAAAAACTGCATTTTGAGGCACAATGACTGAAAAATTCGCCGAAATGGCAACAGATATGACTTTTGAAGATTTCGGCTTCAAAAGCGACATAATGGAAGGGATCAGAGAGGCAGGTTTCAAGATCCCGAGCCCGATCCAGGCTCAGGCTATTCCTTTGATTTTACAGGGAAAAGACGTGATTGCGCAGTCCCACACGGGAACAGGCAAAACGGCAGCTTTCGGTCTTCCCGTGATGAACAACATGCTGCGGAATGTCGGGATCGAACTTAGCGTCATATCCCCTACCCGCGAGCTCGCCTCCCAGATAAGCGACGAGCTTTACCGTCTGGGTAAATTTGCCGGGATCCGCACCTGCTCTATTTTAGGCGGACACTCCTATTCGCGCCAGCTCAAACTGCTCGAAAGCGGGACTCAGGTCCTCGCTGCGACTCCCGGAAGGCTTCTCGACATGCTTAAATCGGGAAAGATCGAGATAGTAGAGCCGGTAACTGTCGTTCTTGACGAAGCCGACGAAATGCTCGACATGGGTTTTTACGACGACATCATGGCGATTTTCGATTTTCTTCCGCAAAACCGTCAGACGCTTCTTTTCTCGGCGACGATGCCCGAAGAAATCAGAAAACTCGCCGAATCGATCCTCAAAAACCCTGTTTCGATAAAGGCGGAAACGGTAGAAGAATCGACAAATACAGACATCGAACAGTCGTACTACATCGTCGAGGAAGATGAAAAGCGGATCGCGATAACACGCCTCATTGAATCGGAAAATCCAGAAAAAGCGATACTTTTCTGCCGCACGAAACTCGAAGTCGACGAACTCAGCACTTTTCTTGTGGCAAAAGGATTCAACGCGAAAGCCCTCCACGGAGACCTTGACCAGTCGCAGAGAAATCAGGTGATGTCCTCTTTCCGCAAAGGGATGATCGACATTCTTGGTGCGACCGATGTCGCGACGCGCGAACTTGATGTCGCGGACGTGAGCCACGTTCTCAAGTATCACATCCAATTCAACGCAAAAAGCTACATCCACCGCGTCGGAAGGACTGGCAGAGCGGGAAACAAAGGGATCGCGATAACTCTTGTCACGCCGTCTGAGTTCCGGAATATCCGCAGGATCGAGAAAAATGTCGGATCTTCGATCGAAGTCAAAGTCATTCCGACTCTGCACAATCTCAGGAAAGAGCGTTCCAACCGCCTGATCGAGGAAATTTTGGAATACACTCCGGACAAAGCGGGACTTGAGCTTGTCGAAAAACTTGAGGATGAGCTCGATCCGCGTTCGATCGCGATAATTCTCGCCTCGATGCTGCTTGAAGAATCGCCTGAAACGGCAGAAGAACCCGACCAGATCGGATTCTCCGAAAAAAGGATCCGCCAGCTCATGCAGAAAGAGGAAAACAAGCACTCCAAAACCCACCGCGGCTTTGGGAAAACAAACCGCCGGCATGAGGGCGAAGAAAAACACAAATCACGGAAATCAAACGATTTTCACCGCAAAGACCGCAAAGACAAAAAACGCGGCGGTTACGGTGAGGATTTCAAAAACCGGGATAAAAAATTCAAGAAATAACGTTTTTATCGATTCGCCGCCTTTCGATATTTCGAGATTACGAAATTTCGATATTTCGACAAAAAAATTGGCGGCGTCGAAAAGAACGATTCGCGCCGTCGATATACCGATATTTCGGAATTTCGATATTTCGACACTATTTTGCGGCGCGCTTAAAGCGAGCAAAAAACTTTTGCGGCGTGGCCTGCCGCTTTGACTTTTTCGAAAACTTCGGCGATTTTGCCGTCTGTGCCGATGAGATAGGTCGTTCTGACAACACCCATCGACTCTTTTCCGTAGAGTTTTTTGAGCTGCCATGCACCGTATTTCTGGAGAACTTCCTTGTCAGGGTCTGAAAGAAGAAGGACTCTGAGGCCGTGTTTTTCCTCGAATTTGCGGTGAGATTCGACCGAATCGGGGCTTATTCCGATGATGACAGCATGCTTTTCCTTGAATTTGTCTGCGAGTTCGGAAAACTCCTTCGCCTCTGTCGTGCAGCCCGGTGTATTGTCGCGCGGATAGAAGTAAAGAACGACGTTGTATCCTGCGAAATCAGTTAGTTTTATCTCTGTTCCGTGCGAATCCTGAAGTTTGAATTCGGGAGCCTTGTCACCTTTTTTAAGCATTTTTTTCTCCTATGAAATCTCTTTTGAATTGAAGAACATTACTGCGAGCGAAAGAACTTGACCGCCATGGAGGCCAATCCTTACCTGGAATCGGTG
>CACZFE010000205.1 GCA_902780365.1 uncultured Spirochaetales bacterium | reverse complement strand
CCGGTTATAATCTTTGTAGTCGGCCGAACCTCCGAAAACTCTCTCAGGATTGGCCGGTTGGGTCGTTGATGATATGCCGAAGTCTATGAAACGTTCTCTGATGCTGACCGCATGCAGTTCGTTTACGTTTGCAAGCCTCCAGTTCGAAAGCCCCAGAGCATTCAGATCTTCGCAGTATTTGAGGTAGTTTATCCACGTAAAGAGTTCTGAATCGTCAGGGATGATCTTTGTCCAGAGCAGCCCCATTGCCGAATCTCCGTAAAATGTTTCTTCGCCTGACTGGAGCCCTACCATGTGACGTGGTTCGATTTCATAGATGTCTCCGCGGACGCAGCGCACACCTGAGTATCTGCCGTATTCCTCACCGGAATATGAGTCTGTCAGAGAGAATTCCCCGAAAGCGGCTGTTTCAAAATTAACGGCATAAACTCTGTCTAGGATGGTCGAAGGCGTTGATGTCCAGAAACTTTCCGCAACGGTGTCGGGAAAATATCCGTCGCTTACCAGGGGAACGGTGTCGAAATCAAGGATCGTCCTCAGTTCACTGAATGTCGGGAGCCTCCAGTCATCGTATCCGCCATAATCCGAATTCGAACAGTAGTTGTTGACGGAACTCCACGAAAAGTATGCTCCCTGCGGGATTTTCCCCTGCCATTCAAGCCCGGTGTTGCGGTCGTAGACCACAGGCTCGTCTTCAACGGAACCTTTCAGCTCATAATTTTTCGGGACGCATGTTTCAAGCAGTGCGTACTGGGCGTCCTGACCGTAGAAATCCTCTCCTTCTTCAGGACATTTTATTTTCTCCACCTCATTGTAGCAGCCGGTCTGACCTGTGCAGATGTTTGCAAGGGCCGGCTTTTTTTCAAGGCAGCCCTTCTTTTTGCCCCACCACCAGTAGCCTTCGTCGCAGCCGCAGATATACGATGAATCGCTGACCGCTTTGCATTCTTTGGTAGCATGCTTGTGTTTCGTGCACGGATCGCTTTCGCACGGATTTGCGCACTTGGTGCCGTCCCAGTAATAGCCTTCGCCGCAGCCGCAGTAGTAGCTCTCGAAATCTTCCGTTCCGCAAGTTCCGTCCGAGTGTTTGATTTTTTCGCACGGATTTTCGTCACACGGCGATTTCGCACATTTTCTGCCTGTCCACCAGTAGCCTTCTTTGCACGGTTCATCCTTGATACAGGCGACTCTGGCGATAGTGTTGTACTGCGCTCTCGACATGTAGACTATGCGGCCGCCGGGGAACTCAAGGCCGTATGCCGGAAGATTTTCATATTCTTCACCTGTCGTTGATGACCAGAAATAGGGATTGTTGGCCGCTACCGAGGGGGCGAACAGAAAAATCGAACCTTTCCGGAAGTCTTTCAGAAAAAAGAGTTCATGTATATTCGGCAGTCTCCAGTCCGAAAAGCCGGCGAATGTCGAATGTTCGCAGAATACAAGTCCGTCGCTCCACGACTTGGGATCAGGGAAGTTTTTCTGCCAGATTATCCCGCTTTTAAGATCTTTGATGACCTCAACATTGTTTATCTGAATAGTCTGAAAACGGGACTCCCCTGAAAGAACGGGATCATCCTCCGCAAGAGATTTTCCTCTGACACAGCGGACATGAGCCTTTATGCTTTTATTCCTCAATTCAAAATTCCCGCGATCGTTGAGAAGCCATGCGAATGAAGTGCTGCTGTCGGGCGAGAGGGAAGACCAGAGGGTAATGTTTTCCGGGATGCTTCCGGGGGAGAGGGCCAGTTCCTCGGGCAGAGGAACTCTCCAGTCGTCTCTTCCGCCGTATTTCAGATCTTCACAATATTTGAAAGCACCTTCCCATGTGTATGCACTTGTTGAAATGGCGTCAGCCCAGCTGATGTGTAGATTGTTGTCGATAGTGATCGTTTCATCATCGTAATAAATTTTGTTCGAAAATTTCTGTTTGAGACAGTAGCCTTCACCGGAATAGTAGGGGTCCTGACCTGAAAGATTGCCGGCGTCAGCGCATTGATGCGTGTAGTTGTACCAGTCATAGCATTTTTTCTGCCCGGTGCAGAAGTTGGAGTAGGTTATTTTCTTGCATCCCAGATGTGCCCAGAAATAACCTTCGGCGCAGCCGCATTCGAAACTTCCGTCTTTTTTGTAGCGGATCATTCCGTCGGTATTGGCGAAATTTTCGCAAGGACTGTCTTTTTCAGGCTCTTTTTCCCAGCCCGAACCTTTGTCGTCGCCGTAGTATTCATCCCCATCGATCAAAACATACTCGTCTTCCTCGTCGTCTTCCTCCTCATCGTAATCGGGAATATCCTCATCCGGCCTTGCATCGGCATCATTGTCCGATTTTTTGGAACTGCTGCATGAAATCACGAAAAACATAGCCAGAATCAGAAAAATGATGAGTTTTTTCACGTTATTCTCCATCCGAATTTTTTACACAAATATCATTCCAGCCGTCCCAGTGGTATCCTTCGGCACAGACGCAGTTTTGTTCATAAGGTCCGGGCTGGAGACATTCACCTGTTGAATTTTCCACTTCCATGCATGGATTCGGGTTGCAGCGGTCTGTCTTGAAAACACACTTGACTAATGTGCCGTCCCAGAGGTAACCGTCGTTGCAGCCGCATATAAAACCGAGTTCTGTGCTGCTGTCAAGGCTGCATCCGCCATAAGAGTTCTCTATTTCCTCGCACGGATTAGGAACGCAAATGTCCGCAACGCACTTCCCGTGATCCCAGAGTTTGTCGTCAGTGCACGGATTTTCCCTGATGCAGACATAGTACGGGTCTGTCTCGTCTTTGTACCAAACCTCGCCGAAATGCTCTGCCGGATGCCACGCCTTTGTTGTAGATGCTGAACCGTAGCGGAGCCAGCGGTCCTCGAGACTGATAGAATTGAGTTCGTGTATGTTGGGGAGACGCCAGTCGGAAAATCCTGCAAATTCAAGATCTTCGCAGTATTTCATGCGTTCAGACCATGTCTCTATGCCGTTGTAGTACATAAGGTTTCTGACATTCCAGATCAGATCCGTTGTGCTGTTGGTGTATAAAACCCCGTCTTCGTAGGAAACTGCATGGATATTTCCGCGGTTTTCCTCAAAAACTTCGCCGCGGACGCAGCGGACTGATGCTGAAATTCCCACTTCTCCGGATATAATGTCGCTCATAAGGAAAGAACTCAGGTCAGCGTTATCGAAATCCACGATGCCGGCTTCTCCGCCGCCGTAAATGAAAGT
>CACZFE010000204.1 GCA_902780365.1 uncultured Spirochaetales bacterium | reverse complement strand
TAGACATCGATTTTGAGGTCTTTTTCGTCGATCTGGACTTCGTCGATTTCGTCAGCCTGAGGAAGGACCGCGACCGTAATTGCCGAAGTGTGGACTCTGCCCTGCGATTCGGTGACGGGAACACGCTGGACGCGGTGGACGCCGCCTTCGTATTTGAGCCTGCCGTAGACATCGTCGCCCGAAATTTCGGAAATGACTTCCTTGATCCCTGCACCTTCTGCCGTACTGATCGACATGATCTCGACTTTCCACTTGTTGAGCTCAGCGTAACGGCAGTACATGCGGTAGATTTCTTCAGCAAAAAGAGCCGCTTCGTCGCCGCCGGTCCCGGCACGGATCTCAAGGATCGCGCTTTTTTCGTCAAGCGGATCTCTCGGAAGAAGGAGAACGTTGAGTTCGTCGGTGATCGCGTTGTATTTTTCCTCGAGTTCGGGAAGTTCAGCTTTGATCATCTCGATGAGTTCAGGGTCTTTCTCGATAGAAAGCATCTCCTTCTGGTCTGCGATCTCGCGCTCGAGCTTGTCCCATTCGAGATAGTTATCGACGATTTTTTTCAGGCGTTTGTATTCGCGCATGAGTTTCGTGTATTTTTTCACGTCGCCGACAGTTTCCGGCTTTGCGATTTCTTTCTCGATGTTCAGGAAACTCTTGTGAATTTCGGCAAGTTTATCTTTGATTTCAAGCATCGGTTCCTCTTGATAAAAAAATCCCGCCAACCTCTTCCATTAAAGAAATTGACGGGAATAAAACTGAAAAAAGCGGCTACTTTTTGCCAGCGTAGGTGTCTCTTTTGTATTTTGCGTTGAATTTCTCGATTCTGCCTGCGGTATCAACGATTTTTGTCTTACCGGTGTAGAACGGATGGCAGTTTGCGCAGATTTCAACGTTGTAGCCTTCTTTTTTTGTGGAACGGGTAACATATTCCGCTCCGCATGAGCACTTAACCGTTATGAGCTCAAGTTTCGGATGGATTTTGTCTTTCATTTCTAACTCCTTAAAAAATCATGGAACAAAAAAATCGCGGGTATGTTAATCATTTTACCCTAAAAATCAAGATTTTTTTTCATTTTCTGGCTGAATGAGAGTCCTGACCGCATAACTTGCGAGCATAAGTCCCGCTGCCTGCGGAACAAAAACCGTCGAACCCTGAGTTTTGCGGATCCTTCCGGTTCCGTCAGAATTCTCTTCGTCCGGTTCAACCGGATCGCACGGGATTTCGCGGCTGAAAACGACCGGAAAATGCTTTTTGCAGCCCCGGTTTCTGAGCCTTTTACGGACAAATTTCGCCAGAGAACAGACATCGGTCTTCCAGATATCGGCAAATTCAAGTTTTTCGGGGCAGATCCTGCCGCCCGTTCCCATTGACGAAATAAAGCTCTCTCCGCTTTCAAGAAGTGCAAGGATCAGATTTACTTTCGGGTTCAGGCTGTCGATCGCGTCGATGTGAAAATCGGCTTCGCGCACCATCGAACAGACATCGGCACCATGCATAAAATCCGAATAAAGTTCAAGCCTTACATCAGGATTCACAGCTTTTGCCGACGCCGCAAAGGCCTCGGTTTTTTTCATCCCGACAGTAGTTTCAAAGCCGAAAATCAGGCGGTTGAGGTTCGATTCGTTCACTGTGTCGAAATCGGTCACCACGATTTTGCCGACACCGCTTCTCACAAGCGCCATTGCTGCCGCAGCACCTACTCCGCCCAAACCGTAGACAGCGACTGTCGAATTTTTGAGTTTTTCCGCTCCGGTTTCTCCGAAAATGATTTCGTTTCTTTCAGAAAAAGGCATTTATTTACCGAACCACTTTTTGATTTTGTCGAGATAATCCTTCAAAGTCGGACGTTCCCTGATCTCTTTTTCGAACTCTTTGAGTTTTTGGATTGCCTCTTTATGTGCGTCAGAAAGGTTCCTCGGAACTTCGAGCTTGAAAATTACATAAAGAGCGCCTTTGCCGCGTCCGTGGACATCGGGAAAGCCTTTATCCTTCAGCCGCATTTTGGTGTTTGGCTGGGTCCCTGCCGGAAGAGTCATATCCACTGGACCATCCATTGTCGGGACTTCGATCTTGTCACCCAAAGCAGCCTGAGAATAAGTTATCGGGATTTCTACAAAAATATCATTTCCTTCCCTTGTGAAGAGCTCGTCTTCCCTGACTCTGACATCGACATAGACATCGCCTCTCGGCCCGCCGTTGAGCCCTGCGTTGCCTTCTCCTGCGACACGGATCTGCATTCCGTCTGCGATCCCTGCCGGAACTTTGACCTCGACTTTCTTCGTTTCTTTGAGGAAACCAGTTCCGCGGCAGTGAGTGCACGGTTTTTCGATGATTGTCCCTTCTCCGCGGCATGTCGGGCATGTTTGCGAAATAGAGAAGAAACCGTTTCCGCTTCTGACCTGTCCGGTTCCTTTGCAGGTCGGGCAGGCTTTTCTCGAACTTCCAGGTTCAGCACCAGAGCCGTTGCAGAACTGGCATGTCGAAGAACGGTTGAACGAGATTTCCTTCGAAATTCCGGAATATGATTCTTTGAATGTTATTACGATTTTGGAGACAAGGTCTGTTCCCTGCTGCGGCATGTTTCTTGCGCGTCTTCTTCCGCCGCCGCCGAACATATTGTCGAAAATATCGCCTAAATTGCTGAAACCTCCGCCGAAACCTGCGTTTTTGAACATTTCGGAAAAATCGGCTCCGTCCATACCGGCACCGCCTTTAAGCCCGTCCTCGCCGTACTGGTCGTAGATCTGACGTTTTTCGGGGTTGGAAAGGACTTCGTAGGCTTCATTTATTTTTTTGAACTTCTCTTCAGCATCTTTATCGCCGGGATTTCTGTCGGGATGGTATTTCATCGCCATCTTTTTATATGCTTTTTTGATTTCCTCGGGCGCAGCTGTTTTCGCCACACCGAGCAATTCGTAATAATCCTGATTGCCAGCCATAAACTTCTCCGTAATCCCGTCAAAAAAAGAGAACCGGGCATGAGCCCGGCCTCAAAAACAAATCACCCCTTATTTCTTCTCAGTGAAATCAGCATCGACTACATCGTCGTTCTGGTTCGGGTTGTACTCACCCTGATTCGGACCCTGCGCGCCGTCTGCGCCGCCCATTCCGTCCGTCGGGTTCTGGCCGCTTGCCGAAGCCGATTTGTAGATGACTTCCGCAAGTTTGTAAGCAGCCTGATTGAGCTCGTTGATAGCGGTCTCGATCTTCGTGACATCTTCGGTTCCGTTAGCGTCACGGAGCGCCTGAAGTTT
>CACZFE010000203.1 GCA_902780365.1 uncultured Spirochaetales bacterium | reverse complement strand
ACCGTAGTCCATCTTGATGCTGGCCGTGTTGCCCGATTCCAAGTCACGGAAGAAATCCGTGTCCGTAGATCTGGTTCGTGTCGAAAACTGAAAGGAAAGCGTCTTTGTCGATATCTTTTACGAAATCCTGCAACGCCGAAAGTTCGCGTCTGCTGAGCGCGGTATATATCACTTTTTTGTCGTCGTGGCCGTACATTCCCTGAGCGAAGAAGAAGGTTCCTCCTCTTCTCAGTTTGTGCAGTATGAATTCGCTGATCTCCTCGTGTTTCGAGGAGACTACAAAAACCGCCTTTCTGTTGTTTCCGCCGAGAAGGACCGCGTCAAGTACTTTGCCGGTAAGGTATATCGTGATGATGGCGTAGATCGCGAGCGAAAAGTCTTTGAAAGCGATGATACCTACAGAAACGATCGCCGAATCGATGAAGATAAGAAGCTGTCCGACAGAAATTTTAGTGTATTTGTTGACTATCTGAGCGATGATGTCGCTGCCTCCGGTAGTCGCTTTCGCTCTGAAGATAAGCGCAAGTCCTACGCCGATAAGAACGCCGGCTACCAGACTTGCAAGGATCGGATCCTGAACCGGAGAAGCGAGGAAATCCTCGCCGGCAGCCAGGTCTTTCGGACGGAACAAGCCTAAATTCTTTATGATCTGTGACTGGAAATCGATGAAGAACGATGTCGCGATCGTGCCGACGAAAGTTTTTACTCCGAATCGAGGTCCGAGAATGTAGATGCCGAGTGCGAAAAGCGGGATGTTGAACATGAGACCGACCGTTCCTGTCGGGAGTCCGAAGACGTGGTGGATGACGATCGCAATGCCGTAGACGCCGCCCGGGACGATTTTATGCGGATCAGCAAAAAAGGAGTATCCCGATGCCATTATCATCGAGCCGATGATGATCAGAAGGTATGATTTGAACCATCTTGCCGAGTAAAGTTTGTCGGCAAAGAAGCGTTCTTTGGGTAAAACAGACATATTTTTCTCCCTCAAAAAAACAAAAAAAATCAAAACCGCGGCAATATACGGATAGAAGTCCGAAAGGCAAGATTTTTTGAATTATTCCTGAAAATATTAGATTTTTCAGCTGTTTGCCGATTCTACATAACTTGAAATAAGTTCGTGAAGTCTTTCGGCGAGTTCCTGTCTCGTTTCGTTTTCGCCTATTGTTGTCGACGGGAAAACTTTGACGTGGATGTGGCCCGACTGAATGTAAAATTCACCCGCTTTGAGGATCTTGTCGGCTCCGATTATGGCGACAGGAAGAATTTTGCAGCCGTGTTCGGTCAGTGTAAGTGCGCCTGATTTGAATTTGCCTACATGCCCGTCGCGGCTTCGTGTCCCTTCCGGGAAAAGGAGGTAAGAGCAGTATCTCATTTTTTTCTCGGCGATTTCAAGGCTTTTTACCGCGCTGCGCCTGTTTTTGCGGTCTATCGCCACAAAGTCATAAAGCCACATCGCCTGGCCGAATACCGGGATGGCGAAAAGCTCTTTCTTTGCAAGGACGCGCATGTTTATCGGCAGATTCGCGCCGATTATCGGAATATCGGCTATGCTCTGATGATTGGCGACAACGACGTAAGTTTCGTCTGGCGTGATGTTTTCAAGACCTTCTGTGGTGCATCTGACTCCGCAGGTTTTAAGGCACACAGAGGAGCAGTTTTTGAAAATTTTTCCTCCCAGTTTCCTTCTTGAGAGAAGATGAAAAGGGAAAAGGAGGAGCGAAAGCAGAACGTAAAACCCTACAACAAAAACGATAACTACAAAACGCAACATGACACCTCTCAGCGACAAAAACGAATTATTGTAATTAATTTTTCCAAATATGGAATAGTTGGAGAAAAAAAAGATTCTTTTGTCCGCAAACTGGCCGGAATCGCGTTTTTTTCAGCATTTTTTTAAGAAAAATTTGTCATATTCTGCGGCTTTGTGTCCTTTTTGACTTGATTTTTCTTAAATATTGTTTAAGACTAGGCGGATTTTTGTTGTTTTTACTTTTTGTTTATGGAGGTTTTAATGCGCAGATTCTTTTTCGCGGTTGCAGTTTTGGCCGCGTTTTTTTCGTTGTCGGCACAGGACAACACCAATGATTTGTATCAGCAGTATTTGAACCAGTATAACAACAACCAGCCTGCACCTGCACAACCTGCAGCTGAACCTGAAAAACCGGCAGAAGCTGCTCCTGCACAGCCTGCGGAAGAGAAGAAGGAAGAAGCTGCTCCTGCACAGCCTGCGGAAGAGAAGAAGGAAGAAGCTGCTCCTGCAGAAGAAAAGAAAGAAGAAGCTGCTCCCGCTGCAGCCGAGGCTGAAAAAGAGGTAGAGAAACTTGAACCTTTCGAGACGAAACCCTACTTCTCGGCAAACGCTTTCATGGCTCTTTCGAACTCGATCTACACTTTCGGCGGTGATGTTATGCCGCACAGCAGCTACAGGTTCAGCATAGACAACGCTGTCCTTGATTTCAAAGGCGGAAACTATATGTTCAACGGCAGGATCCTTGTCGATCTCGCAAAAGGTCTGAAGACTTCCAAAGAAGTTGAGATCAACTACGACCACGACAGCGAACTTCCGACAGATTACAGCAATCCGCATGAATTCGTCTATACAAGCGATTCGCCGAACGCTCTCGATATTCTTAAGGATGTTTCTTTCAAAATGGTTCACCCGTCATACAGAAACGCAGCCGGAACACTCGGTCTCAATGTCGAACTTCAGGCAGGTCTTTTCGGTCTTCCGTTCGGAATCGAAGGCGGTTATGACCACGAAATCACCTACGGCCACTCGGCAATCAAGAACGATTTCCTTGGCGGCGGCTTCAGAGATGTAGGTGTTTCTCTCGGGTTCGATGTTCTTCTTGCAAGCAACATGGACCTCGACATCACTCTTTTTGTTTTCAACGGCAAAAACGAGACGATGCTTGACGGTGAGGACAGATTCAAAGATCCGGCGTTCGGTTTCGATATCAGATACAATCTTACTGGCAGATTCCATGCGAC
Organism: uncultured Spirochaetales bacterium; assembly: GCA_902780365.1. GTDB lineage: Bacteria > UBP6 > UBA1177 > UBA1177 > UBA1177 > UBA1177. The sequence continues at coordinate 2,133 of CACZFE010000203.1, read as the reverse complement.
GGCAGCGTTCTCTTTTGTTCTCGGCAGCGCATACATGGGCTACGACGAAGAGACAGCCGGCGGTATTTTCCAGACGACAAACGGAACCTATCTCGACGAAAAGAACAAAATCGAAGAAAATCTCATTCTTAAAGATGATGATACCGGCAGAAACGACTTCGCTTATTCGAACAGATCGATTTTCAACCCGTATTCAAACATATACATCGGCAAGGACTACTACGAGAACGCACGTTTCATCCGTGACGGAAACGAAGGAATGATCTGGGGCAAAAGCTCATACAGCCCGTGGGGTTTCTTCGTAATGCCTTACGCTCATGTCTACTGGTTTGACATCATGGCAAGATTCTCCTACTTCAAACAGCCTTACCTTTACACCTTTATCGAAGACAGCAAAAACACGACGATGGGTGTCGATTTCGCGTTCATCTATAATTTCTGCGACTATGCAGGCGTCGAGTTCGACTACAACTTCATCAGAGAGTCGGTACACTGGTACGACGAGGCATACAGCAAGAACGAATACTATACCAACAAATATAACACCCACATTTTCACGATCGCTCTCACCGGCTGGTTCGATTTCCTTTGGGAAGGAAAATCCGAAGAATCTACCGAAGCTGAAGCAGCTGCTGAATAATCCCTTTTAAATTCCGTTTTAAATCTCAAAAATCTCAGAAAAGTTGCCATTTTTGCCTTTTTTTGTATTGTAATCGCGCGTTTTTTATCAGATGATGGTTTTTATCATAGGAGTCAGAGATGAAGAGAGTTTATGCTGTCTTAATGTTTTTTGCGATGTTTTTCATGCTTTCCTGCGGCGGCGGCAGTGACAGCAAAGGCAAAAAACAGGGCGAACTTTACGGCGCATGCTATCCGAACAAAACCTGCAACGAAGGTCTTGTCTGCGACGAAGAGAACGATGTTTGTCTTCCCGGAGACGATTCCGACATTTCGGATACCGCTGTAACGGATGGCGACACCACGGAACCCGAGCCGGCAGATGACACCGACACGGAAAAACCTGAACCGGCTGATGATGATACGGACACAGACACTTCATCCGACACGACTCCTGACAATGATACAGACACGGACACAAGTGACACGATTCCCGATCAGGACACTGACACCGATACAAGTGACACTGCTCCGGACCAGGATACCGATACCGGCGACACCGAGCCTCTGGAAGGCACTGAAAACCGCACGATTTCAGGTTCGTACCAGATCGGAAGTGAAGTTTCAGGAATAGAAGCAGCCCTTTATGAATGCGGCAAAACTGAAAAACTAGCTTCGGCCAACACAAATGCAAAAGGCGCTTTCAGTTTCAAGGCCGATATCTCTTCCGACAAAACATATTGTGTTAAGGCGAACGGTTTCGCGAGCTGCTTCAAAGGTTTGAAAGACCATACGGCGAATATTTCAGAAATCACGAACGCAGTTTTTCTGCTTGACCAGAACTGCGCTGACTTGAGAAACAGCGAAACAAAAATCAGAAAATACGCAAAACTGGGAACGGGCGAATGGCTGGGAGAGCTCGATTATTCGAAACTTTCCGGCATCAAAGAAGGACTTAAGCTTCTTTCAAACTATCTCAAGACGACAAACAGCAAGACACTTTCCGAAAAAATAGCGGAAGATTCAAAGAAAGAAACTCCGGAATTTGCGAAATTCTTCAACGGTTTCAGAGTTTCAGTTGATAAAAATGAAATCATCATCGGCGAAACATCCGACAGCAACGCGAATTTCAATGTCGAAGGCGGCAGCACGAAAGTCGCTCCCGGCTTCAAGATCACATGGACTTTGAAAAATAAAACCGCCGATGCGGCAAATTACACTTTCACGACGACATTTCCCGGCGAATACACAGCACGAGCAAAGCTTGCTGCAGGAAGCGACACGCTTTCGAATGATTCCGCGACAGTTCTTTTCCTTCAGAGGAAGAGCGGCGGCACGGTTTATGTAAGTGACACGTCGAAGAATATTTCGTTCAGGATAGATGACGGTATTTACGGCGTAATTCCCAAGGGGACAGTCGTCAAAAAGAACGGAACAAAAATAAATTCGATAAGTTACGATATCCTCTCGTCCGGCGGAAACCAGATCTCGAGGCTTAAGTTCAAGCCCGAGGGA
>CACZFE010000202.1 GCA_902780365.1 uncultured Spirochaetales bacterium | reverse complement strand
AATTTTTTGACAAGTTCTTTTGCCTCATCACCAAGTTCCCTAATTTTAGTAACATCACAGACTTTTTTGAAAAGTTCTGCCATTCCCTTTTCGGCTTCGTCGTGGAAAAGGAGCTTCTTGCAGAAAGGAAGTTCTTGAAGAGTTTTGCTTGCGTAAGATTTGTCATCCGCATTTCCATTCGGTTTGTAGAAAACAGACATGCTCAAAAAATTGTCCATCGACGGAAAGAATTTTTTGTCGTAACGTTCTGCGGTATAAGGATAGGCTATGAGTATTTCATAAACATCTCTTGCAAAACGCTCGATAAGACTGCTGTAATAAGACGCTGTTTTATCATTGCAGCCGCTGAGGCTTTCATCGAGTTCAGGCCTGTAAGGAATAAGTTCCTGTTTCAGTTTTTCATAGAGTTCTTTGTAATCTGACGAACTTGTAGAAACACCGAGAGCTTCCAGAATTGTCGCGATCACTCTGTTTCCGTATTCAAAATGACGTTTGTCCGTAATTCCAACGATATTGTTAGAAAAATCACCGTACATTCTGTAAAATTTGTCTTCTCTGATACGCTCTTCTATCTTGCTGACCGTTACATTACCTCCGGTAGACTTGTTGAGATCGCGTTTTTTATTACTGATTTCTTCGTCCGTAACCGAATAATTCTCTTTTGTTATGGTTGCTATCAAATTCTCAAGGATCCGCTTTGACAAAGGTCTTTCGTTTATCGGAAATTTGGATTCTCCAAGCATATCCATATCTTCCTTAATTTCCCCTTTCAAATAATTGAGAGCCTCCTTGACTTTGTCAATAGCACCTATCTCTTTGCGGTTACCCAAAAGGAAATCATTAAAAGCATCCATCTTGTCCTGAGTCCAGAAGCTGTCATTTTCTTCAGAACCGCATTCATTCAGCAGTTTTACAGCTATGTCATCGACTTTTTTAACAATATCGTTGCATCTGCGTTTGAGGACAGTGAAACGTTCGTTTTTGTTATAGTCGTCGATTCTGTCCAGAATTTCCTTGATTCCGAAACCGTTAGGCATCTCGCCTTTTCTATCATTAAAGTCCCTGAGCGCATTTACACCTGTTGTCGGAACAAGTTCTTCGTGCTGAAGATATGCAAGAGCCGATCCGAAAACGATTCTTTTTTCCGGTTTGACAACAAAACCTCTACCGGTCCATTCTTCTATGGTCTTTTTCTCGTTTTCCCTTATGTCTGTGCAGGTTTCGACCTTATTCGCGAAGACAAAAAGTTTATCGAGAAGCATCGTTCCGTCTTTGTCGGAGTTGCGGAGCATTTTTAAAGATGCATCGTTAAGACTGTAACTTTTAGCATTTGCGACAACGATAATGACATCGGCATCTTTCATCTTTTCCAAAGTCTGCTCTTTATGCTTGTTCGTCGGAGAATCAAAACCGGGAACATCGAAAATGACGACATTCGGCAGTTTGTCGAGTTTCTCAGAATATATTACAACTTCCTTAACGGCAAGAGCCTTTTTCGGCTCTACAATATAATCTCTGACTTCGTTTTCATCCGACGGATGGAGTTCCGTTCTGTCCAGCAGTTCTGAAATACTTCCAGCATTCGCAACAATATCTTCGATCTCTTTTTTGATATTGTCACCATAAGCGGCATCTATTGTCGGATTGTTCTCGACCGCAGACCTGTAAAGCCTGTTGAACTCGTCAAGAGTCACTTTTCTGCCGCTATCGGAAACAAGCCCTTCACCCTTTACGAAAGAATACTGTTCTGCGTTTTTGATTTCCATTTTTGCAAGCATTTCGCGAAGTTTATCGTTGAAAGTCTTGGAGTCATAGAAATAAACAGTTGTCTGTTTTCCTTCTTTCAAATATTCGATCCTTGTAGCAGTGTAGGTGCATCTTCCGTCTTTTGTCGGAAGAATGTTTCTCTGCATTAAAGCGTTGGCAAAAGAGCTTTTTCCAGCCTTTTCAAGACCGACAATGGCGACTTCCCACTCGTCGTTTTCAAGTTTTCTTTTAAGTCTTTTGGCTTCTTCATGCTGTTTTCTCAACTCCTCTCTGTCAGCGAAACCGAGAATTGCCGATATTTTATCGTTAGCAAGAATTTTGCCGATGCTTTCAACAGCCGTGCCGAGCTTCTCAATGTAAGCCGCTTTTTCGTTTTCATTCATCATAATGTTTCCTCCTAAAAAACAAAAATCCGGGCAGCCGTTTTTCCGACCGCCCGAAACAAAATCCAACTAATTAGCCGCCAGAACTTTAAGATTTTCAGCGTCCTTTATTGCAGCTTCAATATCAGCTTTAACATTGTCACGGGCTTTAAGAGCTTCGATATTCTTCTCGCTGTAGCCGTTTTCGATCATCGCAATCTGCGAATTTATAGCGTCTTCGATTCCTTTCGTTACAGCAAGTCTGACATCTTCCTGTTTTGCATTGAAATTATCTAAAAATGCTGGAATCATCTCTTGGTTAAGAACTTTCTCTACATTAGCAGAAATAATCTTTTTTACAGGAATTTCCATAATATTTGTGAGTGCACCGAATATTTTTCTTCCAAGTCTCTGACCTATAAACGCGACAATCCATCCCATAGGAAGAACAACGTTGTAGATAACGAGCTCTATAGCGTAGAGAACACCGCTCAAAAGTTGGCCAGGAGCCCAGAAATCGTGGCTCACACCGGCACCCACACCTTCCATAAGTGTCTCTACATCGGCAGAAATTTCTTTCAAAAGTTTTTCCATATCTTTGTAAAAGGCAGGTTGCAGGGTATTTTCCACATACTTTCTGATCTGGACTTGAATTCCTTCGCTAATAGTGTTGCCAGAAATATCACTGAGCGGGGTTGTACTAATTGCAGCACAAATTTCCTTTGCAATTTGTGAAAGATCTTTTGCAATTCTCGTGTCATACCGCTGGAAAAGAGCATTTATTTTTGTATTCAAGCTTGCCTCAAGCTGTTCATATTTAGCAGAAACTGCTTTGATTTCAGCTTCCATAGCCATTCTGTCTGCAGCAAAAGTCTCAGCATCCTTACTCATGTTGGCAAGTTTGAGTTTGAGTTCAGCGATAGCAAGTTCAGCAAAGCTGGCAATAATGCTTTGAGTATAATTTTTGTAGTATTCAGCTCTCTTCGCGTCGAGTTCACGTTTGAGAGTTGCTTTGAGTTCTGCGATTCCTGTTCCTTTAAGTCCGCTGACAAGGCACACTCTTTCAGGTCTGATTCCGGTGTTTGCAAGGTCTTTGATTATCTGTTCTCTGATCTGCTCGCAGTCAGAAGCAATCATGC
>CACZFE010000201.1 GCA_902780365.1 uncultured Spirochaetales bacterium | reverse complement strand
TTAAATTCTTCCGCTTCGCAGACAACGTAAACCTTGACGGGATCAAAGTCCTTCTCAGCAGAACGGGCTACACCGGCGAGATCGGTTTCGAAATCTACTGCGACATCAAAGAGACTGTAAAACTTTGGGATCTCCTTCTTACAAGAGGCGAAAAATACGGGATCATGCCGGCAGGACTCGGCGCAAGAGACACGCTCAGACTTGAGGCAGGTCTTCCGCTTTCAGGCCACGAAGTACGTCCGGATGTAGTAGCTGCAGGAACTCCGTGGGAATTCGCTATCAGCTACGAGCACGATTTCATCGGCAAAGAACCGCTTATGGCTGCAAAAGGAACGATCTTCGCTTACGCGATCACAGTCGAAGGCAAAAGAAAACCTGGCGACCACTCGAAAGTTCTCTACAAAGGCGAAGAGATCGGCGTTCTCACTTCGGAGATCATGGCAGTTTCGCTCGGAATGGTTCCGGCTGGATTCATCAGAGTCAACAAGGAACTTGCTCTTGACGAAGAGATCGAGCTTCTTAACGAAAAAGGCAAGACTTTCAAGGCTTTCGTCAAGGCGACCCCGCTTGTAAAAGGCACTTCAAGAAAGAAAATGGCTTCTATGTTATAACTTTTAATAACTTTTTTTGAGGAGAAAATCATGGCAAACTACAATGTTCCTTCCGAACTCAGGTACTCGGAAACCCACGAATGGGTAAAGGATCTCGGCAACAAAAGATACCGCCTCGGTATCACCGATTTCGCAGCTCAGCATGCCGGCGACATCACCTACATCGAACTTCCGGAAACTGAGACCGTTATCGACAAAGACGGCGTTGACTGCACGATCGAGACAGTAAAAAGCTCCGAAGACATCTGCAACCAGATTTCGGGAACGATCGTTGCTGTAAACGACATGCTTGAAGACAGCCCCGAGACAGTAAGCAGCGACTGCTACGGCGACGGATGGCTTTACGAAGTCGAAGCGGAAAGCGACGAAGATTTCAACTCGCTTATGACCGCTGAAGAATACGAAGAATTCCTTGCAACTCAGGAAGACTAAGTGTTTCAGAGGATTTTTGATTCGGGGGAGCGTTTTTCGTTCCCCTTTTTTTATTAAAAACTTGAGAGGTAAAAAATGAGATACCTTCCGATAACGGATAAAGAAAGGAAAGAGATGCTCGACAAAATCGGCGTAAAGTCGGTTTCCGACCTCTTCTCCCCGCTTCCGCAGAACGTTCTCCTCAAAAAAGAGCTGAACATCCCTTCTGCTAAAAGCGAACCCGAACTTGAAAAAATCATGGACGAACTTGGCAGGGAAAACACCGGCGCAAACATGCTTTCCTTCCTGGGCGGCGGTTGTTACAAGCACCACTGTCCCGCTCTCGTTGACCAGATGATCTCGAGAAGCGAGTTCTACACTTCCTACACTCCCTACCAGCCCGAAGTCAGCCAGGGAACACTTCAGGCTATATTCGAGTTCCAGACGATGATCGCGAACCTTTTCAAAATGGATGTCGCGAACGCTTCGATGTATGACGGCGCAACCGCTGCTGCTGAAGCTGTTCTCATGTCGCACAAGATCCAGACGAAGAGACACAAAGTCCTCATCGCTTCGACTGTAAATCCGCAGTACATCCAGACGATCAGGACCTACACAGGCTTTGTAGTAGATTCGATCGAACTTCTTGAAATGGACGCTGCTACAGGCTGCGTTGCAGAAAAGGAACTTGCAAAAATCGACGAAGACACGATCTGCGTAGTTTTCCAGTATCCGAACTACTTCGGCATGATCGAAAACATCCGCAAGATCTCTGAAGTCACCCACGAAAAAGGCGCACTGCTCATTCCGGTTATCACCGAAACGACGGCTCTCGGAATCCTCGCGACTCCCGGCGATATCGACGCTGATATCGCTGTCGGCGACGGTCAGGCACTCGGAATCCCGGTAAACTTCGGCGGCCCCGGCGTAGGTCTTTTCACCTGCAAGGAAAAATATATGAGAAAGATGCCAGGCAGACTTATCGGTCAGACCGTCGACAAGAACGGCAACCGCTGCTACGTTCTCACTCTTTCGGCCAGAGAGCAGCACATCAAACGCGAAAAAGCTACCTCAAACATCTGCTCCAACCAGGGACTTATGGCTACGGCAGCTTCGATTTACCTCGCTACGATGGGCAAACAAGGCATGAAGGAAGTCGCGCTCATGAACCTCAAACGCGCTGACTACCTCAAGAACAAAATCGAAAAGGAAACTCCGTGCAAAGTCGCTTTCAAAGGAAGCAACTACAACGAATTCACGATCCTCACTCCGGGATGCGCATGCTGCGTGCTCAAAGCACTCGCTGAAAAAGGGATCCTCGGCGGAATCCACGCGAAAAAATATTATCCGGAACTTGAGAACGCGATCATCGTAAACACCACGGAGATCCACAGCTATGAAGAGCTCGACAAATTTGTCGCGGCACTTAAAGAAGTTACAGGAGGTGCAAAATGAGTTACCCCGGAATGAAAGACCTCAAACTCAAAGAATCGGTAATCTTTGAAAGAAGCCGCGAAGGAAGACGCGGATATTCACTTCCCGAAGAAGACCTCAAAGGTGCGGAAAACATACTTCCGGCAGAGCTCCGCAGAGCAGACCTTGACCTTCCGGAACTCAGCGAAGTCGATGTAGTCCGTCACTACACGAGACTTTCGACATACAACTACAGCCTTGACCACGGTTTCTATCCGCTCGGCAGCTGCACGATGAAGTATAACCCGAAGATCAACGAGAAACTTGTCCGCAACCCGCAGTTCACGGAACTTCACCCCGAAACTCCGGCACCTTACGCGCAGGGAACTCTCAAGATCATGTTCGAAATGCAGAGAATGCTCGCTGAAATCGGCGGATTCGCGGCTTGCACGCTCAATCCTTCGGCAGGTGCTCACGGTGAATACACCGGAATCGGCATCATCAGAAGCTATTTCGACAAAATCGGCGACAAGAAACGTAAAAAAATAATCATCCCCGACAGCGCACACGGCACGAACCCCGCAAGCTGCGCTCTCAACGGATTTGAAGTTGTCGTCCTTCAGAGCGACGAGCACGGAAAAGTCAACCTTGACACGCTCAAATCGCTTCTCACAGACGAAGTTGCAGGCATCATGCTCACCAATCCGAACACACTCGGCGTTTTCGAGAGCGACATCCTCGCAATCACGAAGATGGTCCACGATGCCGGCGGCCTTGTTTACGGCGACGGCGCGAACATGAACGCACTTCTCGGCATGGCAAGACCGGGAGATATGGGAATCGACG
>CACZFE010000200.1 GCA_902780365.1 uncultured Spirochaetales bacterium | reverse complement strand
TTGACGGAAAAGTTATCGAAGCGATTGCAAGGCAAAATCCGCACAAGCTGGTATTTCTGCTCGTGTTTGAGGACAGCCGGCAACTTGCCCTTTACCACAGCAAGCTCTACAGGACAGAGTGGATGGACGCTGCGGAGGTCAATCTGAAACCGCAGGGCTTTTCACTTGATGAGATATGGGATGCCTTTGTGGAGCAGATAGCCCTATGTGAAGAACGCGCAGAAAAAACTGGAACCTGTAAAAGTAAGACTTGTTCCTGTAAACTACGCTATGGCAGACAAACTTGTTCCTCAGATCAAAGAGCTCCTTACCGACAGAGGTACAGTAAGCTATGACCAGAGAACCAATGTCCTCATCGTAAAGGATGTAGAGGAGATTCTTGATAAATCGGAACAGTTGGTTGATTACCTTGATACGCAGACACCTCAGGTACTTATCGAAGCAAGGATCGTCGAAGCTACTTCTACGGCTGCTCTCGGTCTCGGTATCCAGTGGGGAACGAACCATACTTATACCGATGCCAACGGTCACCCGACCAACGCGATTTTCCCGTACAACCTCGGTGTAGGCGCAAATGTCGCTGTTCCCGGCCCGGCTGATCCGACAGGCGCACTTGGCTTCACGTTCGGCAGCGTCGGCATGATCAACGACCTTAACCTTACTTTGAACGTCATGGAATCCGACGGTAAAATCAAGATCGTAAGTTCTCCGAAAGTTGCAACTCTCGACAACAAAGAGGCTATGATCCAGCAAGGTACCAGCATTCCTATCACGACAAGAGGTACAGGCGGCGATGTAACGACGAAATACGTTGATGCCAGCCTTATCCTCAAGACCACGCCGCACATCACGGCTGACGGTTCGATCCTTTTGAACATCGAAATCAACAAGAGTGAACCCGACTGGTCGAATTCGAACTACCTCGGTGAGCCTTCGATCATCAAGAAAGAGGCTAAGACCGAAATTTTGATAAAGAGCGGTGACACGGTCGTTATCGGCGGTGTTTACACCAACCTTACTTCCAAAACGAAAAGACAGGTTCCGCTTTTGGGAAGCATTCCTGTTCTCGGCTGGCTTTTCAAGTCACAGGAAAGCAGAGTCGAAAGAAGTGAACTGTTGATTTTCCTTACTCCCAGAATCATGAATAAGGTAAAATCATCGATTCCTCTGAAACAAAGTGAAGAGTAATGCAGTTCGTTTCTGCCGGTGAATCCCACGGTTCGGAGCTTGTCGCCGTTCTGAGCGGATTTCCGGCGGGTGTCAGGTTTGACAAGGTTCTTTTTGAGAATGATTTGGCTAGACGCCGGGCAGGGCTTGGCCGCACTGAAAGGCTTGATGTCGAAAAAGACGATGTCAGGGTCGTTTCAGGAGTAGCCGCCAATGTCACGACCGGCGCACCTATAGCTTTCCTGCTGAAAAACTCGGCGGAAAGCGGGCTCATTGAAAACGGAGTAATTGATAAAGGGTTTCCGAGACCGGGACATGCGGATTACAGCACGTTCAGGAAATTCGGATACGGCAACATTTCGGTCGGTGCGGAACGTTCCAGCGCACGGGAAACGGCTTTAAGAGTCGCTGCCGGCGCTTTCTGCAGGATGTTCCTTAACGAAATGAATGTTTCCGTAACTTCCGAAATTCTTGAAATAGGCGGGGTTCCTTACTGCGATTTCGATGCTGTGCGTGCGCTTGCCGACAAGGCGGGAGGCACTTACGGCGGAGTTTTGAAAGTCGTAGTTTCAGGGATTCCTGCAGGGCTCGGTTCAAATGTCCAGTGGTCAGATCACTTGGATTCTCAGCTCGCGGCGGCATTGATTTCGATTCCGTCGGTGAAAGGGATCTATTTCGGGGATGCGGAACTTCACAGGATGAGAGGGAGCAACGCGGCCGACGCTTTCACTGGAAGGCACGGCGAGCGGGCAACAAACAGATGCGGCGGCATCGAAGGCGGTATTTCAAACGGTATGCCTCTGGTTGCGATGCTCTATTTTAAGCCTATTCCGACTCAGCCTTTTGAAGTTGAATCGGTTTCGCCTATTACCGGCAAAATCGGAAAGTGTCAGCCCGGAATGAACGATCTCTGGTGCATCGAGCGCGCCGGAGTGATTGCCGAAAGCATGGCGATGCTTGTTGTTGCAGGTGCTTTCTGCGAGAAATTCGGCTCTGACAGTCTGAGTGATGTAAAATCGGCTTACGCTGCATATCTGGAGAAACAGAGATGAGGCGGCTCGGTCTGATCGGGTTTTCGGGAAGCGGAAAAAGTTCGCTTTTGGATATTGCTTCAAAGAACGGTTTCACAACGGTTGATACCGATTCTCTGATTGAAAAGCAGAGTCCGGAAGCGTTCATGCTGCTTGAAGACGGCAGAGAAGACGATTTCAGAACGCTTGAAACTTCGGTTATAAGCAAAGTTTTGAAATCGGATTTCGATTTTGCCGCTTTCGGAGGCGGAGTCCACTTCGCTCATCCCGTATGGAAAGAGATTTATGAAAGTTCCCTCAAACTTGTTTATTTGAGAAGTTCTTTTGAAAATCTTGCCGGAAGGTTCGAGGAAAGGCCGCTTTGCAGAAAGCTCGGAATGAAAGGCTACGAAAGGCTTTTCAAGTTGAGGTGTCCGCTTTACGAAAAGGCGGCAACGTTTGTTGTCGATACTGACGGACGCGGTTTGAGTGAAATTTGGCCGGAGGTTTTTGAGATATGGAACTCACTTTTTCACTAACGCACACGACGAAAGTCAGCTTTGCGGAATCTTTTTCCGGTTTTGTCTCCTCTTTGGGGCAGGACAGCTGTTTTGTGATTGACAGTTCTCTGGATTTTGTTGAAAAAGCGCTTCCAGGTGAACGGGTCTTTCATGTCGATGCGGAAAAAGAGAAGGATTTGAACCATGTCGAAAGTTGTCTTGAATGGCTGATCGATCTCAATGCCGGGCGTAAAACGGCTCTTGTTGCGGTCGGCGGCGGCGCTACGACCGATTTTGCGGCTTTTGCGGCATCGGTTTACAAACGCGGAATGAAGCTTGTTCTTCTTCCGACGACGCTGCTTTCGGCTGTGGACAGCGTGATAGGCGGAAAAACGGCGGTGAATTTCGTGGCGAAAAACATTGTCGGCACTTTCTATCCGGCGGACGAGGTCGTGATCGTGAGAGATTTCTTCAAAACGCTGAGTGAGCAGCAGATCGCATCCGGCAAAGCCGAGATCATCAAACTGGCGCTGATTAAAGGCGGCAGGCTTGCGGAAATGGTTTGCAATGGAGAGGATCTGCTTTCGGAAGATGCTCGTGTAGCGGATCTCCGCACCCTGCTCAGCCTGGATGCTCACCTGCGTGCTCTCGGCAAACGGCGTCGTACCGGTGATCTGGGGAGCCGTCACGGTCTGGCTGTTGCCGCCGGTATGGTTCTTGTTCAGGAATGGGCTGAGATTGCTGGAGCAAAAGAGGTTTTTCCTGTGAAAGAACTTGAGGATCTATTACAGAAACATGGAGTAAAAAACGATTTGCGGAAGTATCGGACTGAAGCAAAATGGCGTAAATTTATAATGATGGATAAAAAAAGGAATTTGGACAAAATTTCGATGGTTTACCTGAAAAAAACGGGGGTTCCCGGAATAATTTACAGGAATTCTAATGACATATTGAGAGATTTGGAGGAATTAAGATGAGAAAGTTTTTCATTCTTACCCTGATGGTTGTTTGTTTAATGATGGTTTCGTGCGTTGAAAGACGTAACAGAGTCATCCTTGAAAAATTCGTTCCCATTACTGCTGACGATGACTGTGCGATCAAAGTTGGCGGCGACACTTATTACACCGAAGGCCAGATGACGAACTACATTCCGTCAAGTGACGGTGGCAGCACAGACCTGACCACTTCGGAAGCAAACTATTTCTATGCCGATAAGGCTGAGATAGAATACGAGTGGGATCCGAAACCTCAGGCTGACGGAAGAAAGCTTTCTCTTGACCAGAAACTCTGGAACAAGAAAACGAGAAAAACCGTTCATGCCATTGTTGTAACTCCGGACGGAGGACAGGCTGCGGGTTATGTTCATCTTTTCGAAGAAGCTCAGGCTAAGAACCTTCTTGACCATGTCAACGATATTGACTGGATCGCAAGTCCGCTCGTTATAAAAATCAGAATCATCGGAAAACTTGCTGACGGTACAACTGTCAAGACAAACAAGATGAATTTCAATATTATCCCGACTTTCGGAACAACTATTCAGATGGGTTCTGTTTACCTTGTTCCCGAAGGCGGTTTCCAGGATGCTACGGATAGCAACGGTAAAAAGGTTTCAGCTGCAAAACAGGAGTATGATGCTATTATGGCACAGTGTGCTTTCAACGATCCGTTGCTTGGCGGTTGTTTCTACGGTCAGGATTCCTCGATGCTCAACTGCTATGCAGGCGATACAGAATGGGAAAGATTCATTTCCGAGACTTACTGCCAGTCTGAAACTTCATGCTACATTCCTGGATATGCGGCTGCCGGTGTAGTTGAGATGATTTTCAATACTATGAAAAATTCGAGTGATGAGACCGGTTACTACGCTTGCTGTCCGGGAGCGGCTCCTGAAGCTCCTGAAGAAGAGGAAGATAATGCGGCGGCTTCCGGCAGCGGCAGCGGCGAATAACTTTTCCGCAAGTTCTCTCTCTTAGACACCAGTTTTTTTCACAAAAATTCAAAAAGTTTTCCTTTAAATAGTGATTTTTTGACATTTTTCCTTATTATATGCCGTTTTTTTTGTTTTGCTTCTTGATTTGGGAGGAAAAATGGGACTTATTCACTTGAAAGATGTCGTAACATTGGGCAATGTCGCTATCGGTTTTCTTTCTGCTATTCTGGCTATAGAAGGCGATATCCAGCAGGCTTGTTATCTGGTAATGGCTGCTTACGTTCTTGATTTTTGTGACGGTATAGTCGCAAGACTCACGAAAATGAGCAATGAATTCGGAAAAGAACTCGATCTTATCGCGGACCATGTGACTTACGCTGTATGCCCTGCTTTTGTAGTATACGCTTTCTACAGAGTTCCTGACGGCGGCTTTCTCAACGCACTTGTCGCTTACTGCATGGGCATGGTTCCTCTTGTTTTCGGCTGCATAAGACATGCGAGAAATGAAGTCTATGACCTTCCAATCTATAAATATTTCCTGATCCCGCTTTTCATCTGGATAGGCTGGAACAACCTTTCATTCAGACCGTTCGTAAGCCATCACGGACGCAAATTCAACAGAAGATTTAAATTCTTTATGAGTATTGCGGTTCTGATGCTTGTCGCAAGCGGAGTGGCTACAGCAGTTACCGGTGAGCCATGGGTCCTTGACTGCCTTCTTTTCCATATGCTTGTATACACATTCCTGTCACCGGTCTGCTACGACAAAGGCGACCTTGACGGATACAGGGAATACGTTGCGGCGAAAAAAGCGGAAATCGCGAAAGATATGCAACCTAAAGCTTAGAGGCGAACATGATAAAACAGGGCGTTATCCTTGCAAGCGGGCTTGGCAGCAGGCTCAACAGTGAAGGCCGCAACGAGCCGAAACCGCTTATGCCGGTCGGCGGAATGGCTTTGATCGAGCGCGTGATCACGCTCATGCAGTCCGTAGGCATCGAAAAGGTCGTTGTTGTTGTCGGATACCGCGGTGACCAGATCAGGGAATATATCGCAAAGAACAATATTCAGGGTGTCGTCTTTGCCGAAAATACTGAATACAACAAGAAAAACGGGATCTCGCTGCTTCGCGCCAAGGGTTGCCTTGATGACGAGCCGTTCATGCTTTCGATGTCGGACCACATTTTTTCAAACGATTTTTTTGCCGGTTTTCTGGAAAAGGCCGAGCCGAAGCTTGAAAAATACAATGTCGTTCTTTCGGTTGACAGAAACATAGAAGGCGTTTTCGATCTTGATGACGCGACAAAAGTTGTTACCGAAAACGGTGAGATTACGACAATCGGCAAGGAGCTTCCTTCTTATGATGCAGTCGATACAGGGCTTTTTCTCTGCAAGCCGTCTGTTTTTCCGAAGTTGCAGGAAATCTATGACACCAAAGGAGATGTTTCAATCTCGGATGTCATGGCAGCGCAGGCGCAGGAAAGGAAATTCGCGTGTGCAGAAATGACAGGGCATCTCTGGCAGGATGTCGATACTCCTTCGATGAAGAACGAGGCTGAGGAGCGCCTTGTAGACAACTATCTCAGGCATGATGATTCATTCGGTTTCTTTTCCAACGGACTCTTCTCAAAAATTGCGAAAGAGGCTGTACTGCGTTGTTTCGAGAAGGAGCATTTCGACTGGAATCTGCTGAATACGATTGTTTTTATTGCGTCTCTTCTCTTTACGGCTGTAGCCCTTTTTGCCGAGTTGCCGAAGCTTTCCGTTATTCCGCTTTTTCTTGAGACTTTTCTTTTTTACATCGGCAAAATCAGAAA
>CACZFE010000199.1:3356-5815 GCA_902780365.1 uncultured Spirochaetales bacterium | reverse complement strand
TGCCTCATATTCCTGAAAATGTCGCTTTGACATGGCTTTCTCCCTCTCTTTTCTGGATCGTTTATGTTGCAAGTGTGCTGATCCTGCCTGAATGGTTGGCCGGTTTTGTTCCGTTTGTGTATTTTTTGTTTTCTCCTTTTTCAGGTGAAAAGAGGGCTTGATGGAACTTAAAAAACATGCCGGTAAAGATTTTACCATCGATATAAGTTCGCTGGTCGATGTTCTTTTCACGCTTCTCATATTCTTTTCGCTGACAAGTACTTTTGTAAAGGAATCCGGGCTGAAAGTCGATCTTCCGAAGGCTTCTTCCGATACGCCGCTCGTTTCTGCCGAAAAATTCGAAATCGCGATAAGCGCCGACGGCAGGATTGCTCTTGGCGGTACTGAAGTCGCTTCAACGGAAGAGGTAAAAGAATTCCTTTCAAAATTTGACACGGATATGCGTTTAAAATATGTTATCGTCATCAAAGCCGATGTGACCACTCCGCACGGCAAAGTCACTGAGGTCCTTGATATTTTGAAGTCTTTGAAATTCGAAAATATAGCGGTGGCTACGAGGTCGAAAGAATGAAAAGAAAACATAAATTCTGGATTTTCGGTTCAGTGTTTTTTGTAGTTTGCGCTTTTTTTGTCTACGACATAATTTCTTCTTATAGCGAATTCGACCGCAACCGTGAAAAGATCAGGACTATAGAAGAAAAGCAGCAGGTGATAAACAGCGAAAGAGACCTTCTGAAGCTGAAAATAGAGCGTCTGTCCAAAGATTCAAGGGCTGCTGAAGAGCTTTTGAGGGAAAGATTTAAAATGTTGCGTAAAAATCAATATAAATACAAATATACACCTGAAAAATGACAGCATTATTGGAATTTCGTTTTTTTGGTCACATTCTGACCCTTTTCTTTTCTCTTTTTTCACTTTATTTTCAAAACAACGTTGAAAACAATATCCCATATCTTGTAATAATATGGACTCTTTTTGTTTTTCTCGTTGTTTATGTCCGTATTGTCGAGAAAAAGAAGATCCCTGTTCAGCTTTTTCTTCTTCCGGCATTCATTCTGAGCGGCGGAGTAGGCGGAAGTCCGCTTCTTCCGATCCTTTTTCTTGCACTGCCTCTGACTTTGCAGAAAAGTGACGACATTGCCTACATCGTGTTCGCCGCGGCTTCGTTCATCCTTATGATATGCAGTGGGAACATTTCGGAAGCATCCGATTTTATAGTTTATGTCCTTTTTGTTGTTGCGACGATAGGAGTCTGGTTCTTTATGAGAAAAGGTTTTTCCTTTTTCGTGGAGGATCGTCCCGCAGCGCCGCTTGCCATGAAACCGCAGGTGAGCGCCCCGCTTGTAAAGGATCCGTTCAGACCGCTGAAAAACTATCTTGTCCGCACGAAAACTTTTGACGGCAGAGCTGTTTCGGTGCGTCTTGTAGAGCTTCTTCCCGGCGGAATGGCAAAAATATACGACACTGCCAATGAATTCGTCCAGAAAGGTCTTCTCTTCAGAGCTGTGCACGATAAAACCGATGTCGCAGCCAATGCTCTTCTTGACGAGATGGAAAATATCCCGATGATGCCTGAATACAATTTGAGGATATACTACCCTGTTTCACTGGTCGATTCAGACGATCCATCGATTTTCGAACCTGAATATGTTGTTATCATTGACACTGTCAATGTCGGAAAAAGCGACAAGGAGGAACTTGTCAAAAAGTTCTCCGAGATAAAAGATGATGTTCTCGAACAGTTGAGACAGTCCGAGACTTTCAGCCACATCGCTCTGGAAAAACAGAGAAACGCCACTCTTTATCAGGCTACTTCAAATATTGTCGATTCTTTCGAACACGACGAGCTTCTCAAAGTTGCGGCACTTGCGATATTCAATCTTGCTCCTGAAGCGAGCGGAGTCTTTATTGCAAGGAAGGGTAGCGACAAGTCTTTTAAAGGATACTCTTTTTCGGTTCATGATTTTGCGAAAGGAAAGGCAAAACTTGAACTGTCCGATATAAACGATGCCGTTACAGCTGAAATAAAGGATCCTCAGTCGATTCATGCGATGATGGTAAGCGGCAAAATTGACGATTACTACGAAGCAACAGATGTGAATAAACGCAAAAACAAACCCTTGTTTTCTGATGAATTCGATGATTTGAACAAAAAAAGCTGCATCATGATCCGCAGCATGACATTTAAAAATGATGCCAAGGGAACGATTTCGGTTCTTACCGATACGACAAAGGATTTCGAGGAACTCAAAAAACATTCCGAATCGGTAAGAATGATTGTAAAAGTCGTTACTTCGGCTCTCAACAACATCGAAATGTTCCGGAAAATGGAGGAACTTTCAAACATTGACGGTCTCACAGGACTTTACAACAGGCGCTGCTTCAACAATATGCTTGAGCAGAAAATCAGCGAGGCAAGCAGGATGAAAGTCCAGCTTTCGACTATAATGCTCGATATC
>CACZFE010000199.1:0-3349 GCA_902780365.1 uncultured Spirochaetales bacterium | reverse complement strand
GACGTTATCCGCTTCATCTCCAGAACAATAAAAAATTCTATCCGAAAGGTCGATTTTGCGGCGCGTTACGGCGGAGAGGAATTTATAATCCTGCTTTACAACACCTCCATCGGCGATGCTTCGAAAATTGCGGAAAAAATCAGGATGATTGTACGCGATTCATCGGTTTTTGCAGACGGAGTTCATCTTAACGTTACGATTTCACTAGGTGTGTCCTCATATCCGATGCCTTCAATGAGCGGTGAAGATCTTGTCAAAAATGCCGATACAGCCCTCTATTATTCAAAAGAACACGGGCGCAACCAGGTTTCTGTCTTCGATAACGACATGGAGGAAAGGGAAGGGGAAGAATAGTGATTCCTATTTCCCGTCAATTGAAAAAGACTCTCTGTGAAGAGAGTTGTCGGATTCGGTGTTTACCGATATTCTGAGTTCTTTTTTGAGTTTTTCCAGTTCATCGGAGTATTTCTGTTCAAGCGCGAAAATCGTTTCAGGATGGGCATGAACGGTCAGAACCTTGCTGCCGTAAAGTCTGACGTGTTTTTTTATCTCGCGGAAAATCTGGAATGTTATGGTTTCTCTTGAGCGGATTATGCCGTTGCCGCTGCAGTAAGGGCACGGTTCGGTGAGCGACGAGATGTTGCTTTCGGTCGTTCTTTTGCGCGTTATCTGGATGAGTCCGAGGCGCGTGAAGTAAAAAACGGTGCATTTAGCCGGATCTTTCTCGAGCTCTTTTTCGAGTTTTGCGATAACTTTTTTCTTGTTGGCCTGATTCCGCATATCGATGAAATCGACCACGATGATTCCCGCTAAATTTCTGAGTCTCAGATGGTATGCTATTTCCTCTGCAGCCTCGCAGTTTGTTTTTACGACGGTGCTTTCAAGGTCGCCTTTGCCGACAAATTTGCCCGTGTTGACATCGATGACTGTCAGAGCTTCGGTCTGCTCGACAATGAGGAAACCTCCGCTTTTGAGCCAGATTTTCTTTTTTACCAGTTTGGTAACTTCTGGTTCGATCGAATAGTAGTCGAAAATCGGGTAGGGCATATCGTAGAATTTAACTTTGTCATCCGGGTTTTCTCCGTAGAAATCAAAGTAGTCGCGCACAGCCTTCTCGTCGTTTTTGTTGTCCAGAACGATTTCCGAAAGCTCGTCCATGGCGGTATTCTGCACGAAATCAAGCATCGGGTCGAGTGCCTGTTCGATGAGTGCGGTCCCTTTGCCTTTCTGGAAAGTATTCTGGATTGAAAGCCACTTTTTTATCAGGAAAACCACCTCTTTTTCGATGGTTTTGAGGTCTGTTTCTGCCGCTAAAGTCCTTAAAATTATGCCGTAGCCTTTTTTCTGCACTTTCTGGCCGAACTCTTTGAGTTCCTCGCGTTTTTCGCGGTCGTTTATCCTGCGGCTGACACCTATGTGTGTGATAGTCGGCAGCAGGACGCAGTATCTTCCGGCAAGCGAGATGTGTGTAGTCAGTTTTGCCCCTTTCTGTCCTATAGGTTCTTTAACAACCTGGACAAGGATCCTGTTGCCTTCTTTCGCGTATTCGGTGATATCGGTGCGTCTGCGCGGCTCTTCAGCGGTTTCCGGACCATGTTCCCCGGTCTCATCGATTTCGTCCTCATCATCGCTTTCCAGGTTTTTCTGGTACTCTTCGTAAGTTATGTTGAGTTTAAGGTCGTTGGCGTGGATGAAGCCTGTTCTTGAGCCTCCGAATTCGACAAATGCCGACTGCATTCCCGGAAGAACGCGGCGGATTATGCCGGAGTAGATGTTTGAAAGGCAGCTTCCTTCCTCTGAGTGCATTACGTGGAGTTCCACAAGCTTCCTGTCTTCAAGGATAGCGATTCTTTTTTCGCCGTAGGTGTTGTTTACGATTATCTGTCTGTTCATTGTTTTTAAGATGCTGTTATCGGACGTTTCTGTTTCATCGGGAGGATTTTCATCGGACTGTCGATATTTTTTATGTCGGCGATGATCTCGTCTTCCAGATTGGGTTTCAGGTGGAAAGTATGAATGTCGCAGTGACGGTTTATTTTGGTGAGCTCTCCTGCAAGCTGAGAAGGAGTCAGGTGCTTCGACGCGGTCGCCAGATTTTCGAGCCTGTTCGGGAAAGATGTCTCCCAGCATATCGTCTTGATCGAAGGATCGTCGTTTATGTGGTTGACGAAATTTTCGCAGATTCCGGTGTCTCCGGAGTAAGCTATCGATTTTCCGTCATGTTTTATGATGAAACCCAGAGACTCGACGACATGGTTCACCTCGATCGGAAGAAATTCGGTCCCTTCAATCGTGAAAGGTTCGTCGAATCTTACCGGCTGGAACTTTATCGTCGGGTTCTTTTTTGTCGGCAGTTTCGTGAAGTCAGGCCAGATAAGGTCGTTGAAAATGTGTTCCTCAACTTGTTCCATGATGTTTTCAGTCGTATATACCGTGAACGAATGGTTGCCGAGTGAAAGCATGAAGTCTGCAAAAATAGGAAGATTCTTTATGTGGTCGAAGTGAGAGTGGCTGATGATGACATGTCTTATTGCAAGAAGCTGGTTAATGTCGAGCGACGACATGATTGAGCCCGTGTCAATGATTGTTGACGGAGTTACAAGCATGGAAATGCACTTTTTATTTTCAAGATCGCTGCCGTAACAGCCGAGCGGAACAATGGAAAGCATTTTATCCTCCGAATAGAGAAACCTTTTCTGCCTGACGCAGATTTTCAGGAGATTTTAGACGTTTACGACCTCTTTTACTTCCGGAACGATGCTTTTGAGGTGCTGTTCGATTCCCATTTTGAGAGTCATCTGACTCATCGGGCATCCTGCACAGTGTCCCTGAAGGGCGACTTTTACGATACCGTCGTCTGTTACTTCCTTAAGTTCGACATCTCCGCCGTCTCTCTGGAGCGCGGGACGAACCTCTTCAAGAACCTCTTTAACCTTTTCTTTCCAATCGTTTGCAGCCATTGTAATCTCCCTAAAAATTCAGTAAAAAAACAAAAACGGAAAATTATAGGGATAAAGCGGTGCAAGTCAAGAATCACATCAGGCTTTTTCTACTTTTTCTGCTACGTTAGGCAGTTTCAGAACCAGTCTTTTTTCTTGAAATACCAGACGACAAGTCCGGAGAACATTATGGAAGTTATTACGAAAACAGCGAATGCGTAAGGCGATTTGTCGCCCGGAAGCTGGATGTTCATGCCGTAGATCGAGGCAAACATGACGGGAACGGTGAGAACGATCGTGATGATGGTGAGAAGCTTCATGATGTTGTTCAGTTTGTTCGAGATGATCGAGCTGAATGCCGTCATCATCTCACTGACAATGTTGTTGTAGATGGAAGACATTTCAATAGC
>CACZFE010000198.1 GCA_902780365.1 uncultured Spirochaetales bacterium | reverse complement strand
TATCCTTATCGTTTTTGTAAACCACAACATCGAATTTCGGAAGGATTCTTTCGGCGATCTCCTTGAATACAGGGGCCGCCGCACTTCCTCCGAACCATCTTCCCTGCGGTTCATTGATAACTACTATCATTACAAATTTAGGATCGTTGTTTGGAACCGCGCCGGCAAACGAGCAGACGACTTTGTTCCATGAATACTTCTTGAGAGCGGGGTCGTATATCTGCGAAGTGCCTGTCTTGCCGCCGACTTCGACACCTTTGAGCCGAGCTTTTGCGGCGGTTCCGTGAGCATCGGAAACGACACCTTCAAGCATTTCTATTATCTTTTTGTCCGATTTATACTCGTAATTTATGCGTTTTGGTTCGGGAGTAAAAACCTTTTCAAAGTTATTTCCGACTATTTTGTCTACAAGAACAGGTTTCCAGAGAACTCCGCCGTTGTATATAGCCGAATAAGCTCTCGCCATCTGCACCATGTTTACTGAAAGACCTTGTCCGAAAGAAAGGTTGCCTTTGTCGATAGGATACCATTTTTTGTAGTCCCTTATCGCTTTGTTAGCTTCACCGAACATTGTAAAATAATTGTAAAGCTGCTCGTTCGTAAGCCTGTCAGCGAATTTTATCGTTCCGATATTACTGGAACTTACGACAACGTCGCGAACCGTCATCCACTGGTTCGGATGGGAATCATGGATAACTCTTTTACCGAAAACAAAAGCACCGTTCTCACCGTAGACCATTTCGCCCGGCTTGACCAGATTTTCATTGAGAACAGCAAGGATAGAAAATGATTTAAATGTCGAGCCCGGTTCAAAAAGGTCGCTTACAGCATGGTTCCTCTTGTTTTCTGCCGGATAGTTTCCGTAACACTCCGGCTCGTAGGTCGGATAGTTAGCCATCGCAAGGATCTGGCCGGAAGAAGGCTCCATAATGACGACTCCGCCCCACTTCGCATGGCTTTTCTCTACCATTTTGGCGAGCTCTTCTTCAGCTATGAACTGGATCTCGGAATCTATCGTAAGATAAATGTCCTTTCCTTTTCTTGCATAGCCGAGCTCGTCTTCGATATCGATATCGTCATCGTATATTCTCTTTTTGTTAAGCCTGCTCTGTTTGATTTTGACCTTTTGTCCCGCAAGATCTTCATCGTATTTAAGTTCCAGTCCTTCCAGTCCTTCCGGTCCTTTTTCCTCAGGTTTTTTATTCGCCTGGACAAACCCCAGAACATTGGCAAGCAGTTTTCCCTGCGGATAGACGCGCTTGTAACTTTCTTCATAGATTATCTGGTTGATATCATTGAGATGTCTGTCCGCCAGCTTTTTCTTGTCGGATTCCTTATCCCTTATATTTTTGGCGATTTTCTCTTCTTTAGCCCGAACTTCCTTGATTGCATTTTTGAGAGCTTTGACCTCGCCGTATTCGGCATCTTTCTTAAGGACCTCATAGTTGTTGGCCTTGCCGTTGCGTCTTTTGTCCTTCTTAAGGATTTCAAGGACCTGCTGTTTTTCCATACCTATATTTTCAGATATGATCGCAGCAAGGAACTCCTTGTCTCTGACCCCGGCAGGATCGACAGCGATATCGACTTTCAGCTCGCTCATAGCAAGAGGATTGCCGCGCTTGTCGTATATGGTGCCTCTTTTGCCGCTGACTACAGAGTATTCAACCGAATTTTCGATTTTATTGATGCGTTCTTCGTGTTTTAAGACCTGAAGGTGGTAAAATCTTCCAATGACAACAAAAAATAGAATTAAAATAACAGCCGTGAAAAAAAGATATATATTCCGTCCGGTATCCATGCCGATCTCCCGCACATTACGGATATCTAATCCAATTTCACCAGTTTATCCGATGTCGTGACCGAAAGCTTCATTTCCTTGGCTTTCTGCATAAGTGCTTCAGAAGATGTCATCTTAAGGTAGCCGTACTCGGAAAGCTCCTTCTGCCAGGTAATATCTTTTGTATCTTCTATCATTCTGAGGATGTCGCTTTTAAGGTTGGCTTTGTAAGCCTTGTAGTAGCTGTCTGTCAGCATAAGCGAGCCTGCCGCAAGAATCATGCAGATATAAACAATAAGTTCACCCGAAAAAAGTGTCTGGATCTTCGCAGAGATCACTCTTGAATTGCTGAAAAGTCTGATTCTGTCCCTTTTAATGTTCTCAGAATCTGCATGAACGTAAGCCGGCATTGTTTCCCCCCAAATTATAAAAAGTTAACCCTTCTTCAATATTCTAAGTTTCGCACTTCTGGCGCGCGGGTTTCTGCTGCACTCCTCTTCAGTCGGAACCAGCATATCGACTGAAAACGAGGCATCGTCGCAGACAGGAACCGTATCGTTTTCACCGACATAGAACGGAACTTTGTTTCTGCGGTCGCGGAAAAAGTTCTTCACGATCCTGTCCTCGGTCGAATGAAATGTTATAACACCCATGATCCCCTTGTCCGAAAGAAGCGGAAAAGCCCTTTTCAGTGCTTTTTCAAGCTCTCCGAGTTCGTCGTTCACAGCCATCCTGAGAGCCATGAAAACCTGCGTCGACGGATCGATCCCCTTCTTCGCGTATTTTTTGGCTTTTCTTATTTCTTCAGCGAACTGAAGAGTCGTTGTCATCCCCTCGTCAGCGCACCTTTTAAGCGTTCTTGCAACAGTTCCCGCCTCACGCTCCTGGGCGTAAAGGCTCAGAATCATCCTGAGTTCGCCTTCAGTCGCGCTTTTGATGTAGTCAAGAGCCGTGAGCGGAGAATTTTTATCCATCCTCATATCCATCGGGCCGTCTTTCTGCATCGAAAAACCCCTGTGCGGAGTATCAAACTGGAAACTGCTGACACCGAGATCGGCAAAAACGATGTCAACTTTCGGGATCTGCAGAAGGAACAATATCTTGTCGATTTCGCTGAAAGGAGCGTTTACGACCGTTACATTCGGAAAAGAGGCGAATTTTTCCCTGAGATGGGCGACCGCATCCTGGTCCCTGTCAACGAGAACGGCTCTGACATCCGGATATTTTTCAAGGATACCGGCATCGTGACCGCCGCCGCCCGAAGTAAGATCGACAAAAACAGCAGGCTCGTTGTCAAAAGAAGACAATACTTCATTGAAGAGAACAGGAACATGAACGAAATCCATTATTTGTCCCCTCTTTCTTCAAGAAGTTTTCTTCTTGCGGCATTCATTTTGTCACGGATGGAATCCCTTGTCCCTTTCGGAGTCATTTCATACTTTTCGAGAGATTCTTTGGACCATATTCTGAGCGTGCTTATTGCACCGATAAAAACCACATCCTTCTTTATTCCGGCATAGTCGATCAGCGATTTCGGGAGTCTCATTCTGTTCTGACCGTCAAGATCTACAGAAAGCGCCCCGCCGACATAGTTGACAAGAAGCCACTCTTTGTCATCGTCATCATCCATGAGATTGATAACTTCCAGCTTTTCATTCCACTCTTTCTGCGAAAAAACCTCAAGATAAGAGAAATCACCGTTGGAAGCCCTGACAACTATAAGCGTCTTGTTCTCGCCCTGGACATCAAGCTGGGAATAGTAATCGGCAGAAAGAGGAACCCTTCCTTTCGGATCGATTCGATATTCCTTCCTTCCGAAGAATGTCTTAGTGAGTTTTGACATCTTTTACCACCAAACAACCCAAAACAACCACTTGTTACCACAAACACACCCCGAAAGCAACACTTTTTTAAAAAAAAATATTATTTTTACATATATACTTGAAATTTAAGGATATTTTCCACACATGGAACTCAAGTGAATTCCTGTGCAGCATTGTTTTTCAGAAAAACCGGATCTTAAAGCCGCTCTGTTTTTTGATTTAATGAGAAAATTTCAGAAGAAATATCTTTTCAGGGAAACGCTACCTTACACAGCGGACATAATATTTTCCGGACTTCGTGCCGCTGCTGACATAACCTCCGTATAAACTTATACGGTATG
>CACZFE010000197.1 GCA_902780365.1 uncultured Spirochaetales bacterium | reverse complement strand
CGAAACCGACCATAAAATCGGGATATTTCCCACCGAGCCCGTCAATGCCGAACCTCATGACGACATCTCTTTCAAACAGAAGGTCGATCCCTATTCCCCATGCAGCAAAATATGTAAAAGAAAGGTCCTCGTCATATCTGTAAACATAGCTGCCATCCCAAAAATAATGTTTCTTTAATTCATTATAAAAAATCAGGTCAACACCGAGCGAAAGCCAGAGATTCCACGATTGCAGGAAACCTTTTCCCTGCACGAATTCGACAACTGCATTCGCCTGAACCGGAAATTCCAGCGTCGGCACATCTCCTATTTTTTCCCAAAAAATGACATACCTCAAATCCAGGTCAAGACCGAAATAGAGATTGTGCTTTTCAAAATGCGCCGCAAGAAAATCGATATCCAGAGTTAAAGTCGGACGGAATTTTGACAATCCTGTGCCGATTCCGAATGTCGGCTGAATATAAAAAATTTCAGGCCCTTTGTTTTCCGCCGGGTTTTCACACCAGTTGACCTCCTCTTCTTCCGCCGCTTCGTGCTGTTCTTCAGGCTCCGGTTTCGGTTCAGGTTTCCTCTCTTCAAACAGTGTGACCGTGATATCGCCGAAATCGTATTCGCCCGTTTTCACTTCTTCCGCACTCAAAAAGCCGAAAAAGAGAAAAATTGTGAAAAACAGAAGCAGTTTCTTCATCAAAAGCACCTAAAAACGGTAACCGAGACTTGTGTAAAGTCCCAAATAATAGAATAAAGTGTAGTCAATGCCGATTTCAAGAACAATATTGTATTCAAACAAGAAGTCCATGCCGATATTAAACGATGGAAAAACAGCAAAAATTTTATAATCATCAAGAGGTCGTTCCTCGCTTTTGTAGTATTTATAGTGATAAAAGGCTCCTTTAACGTTATCGTCTGAATCCTTATGCTGCAAAAAGGAAAAATCCACTCCCCCTGCAAGAAACAGTTCCAGTGATTTAAGCGGAGACGGTTCGTTATATGGGAGGAAAGCAAAAACAACATTGAAATGAACAGGCACACTCCAGTCTCCTGCAAAATTCCAGTCGCCCGCAAAACTACCTGGGAAATAAATCAGATTCATGTCGAATCCAAGGTAAACATTCGTATTTTTCAACAGGAATTCCGCATCAAAACTGAATTTAGGCGCAACATTGGCCAATATAGCCCACTCCATTCCCAATGCCGGCTGGATATAGATTTTTTTCAGTCCTTCTTTTTTCTGCCCGCTTTCAGGCTGTATTTCCGAACTGTTTTGCACAGAATTTCCCTCTTCATTCTTCATAACTTCTTCGCCGGTCAAATTAAACAGCAGAAGAAAAATTATCAGAAACAGCAGGGATTTTCTCATAAAAAGCTCCTAAAACCTGTATCCCAAACCGATTGTCGGCATCAGACCAATAACAAAAAAGCTTTCCACGGCTATTTGCAAAACCAGCCCGTTTTCAAAAGTAAGATCTGTTCCGACTCCCCATGTAATAACGGCCGCAGTCCACTCAGGATCCAGTTCCTCACCGCCGGAAACAGCAGCAATAATATAGTCAATATCATAACGTCCGACTCCGCCGCCCAGTGCAAACCACAAACTCGCATATTCCGGGATTTTGTAAGGGGTATTTGTCTTAAAATCGAAGACTATTTTGGATTGAACCGGTATTTCGACGGTTTTATACAACGAATGGGCATATTTTACGCCGAAACCGAACCCTACATAGATATTGTGAGCGTGTTTTAACTTCGCAACAAGAAAACTAAAATCGATATTTGCAGCAAAAAATCCGTAGATTATATCATCTTCTCCGCCTCTGCCGATTCCGGCTTCCACCATAGGCTGAATATGGAAAAACTTCGGCTGTTTATCCTTTTCCTGTCGTGCTTCAGATTCGGTTTTGATTTCATTTTCTACTGAAACAGGTTCTTTCTGAACTTCTTCCGCACTCAAAAAGCCGAAAAAGAGAAAAATTGTGAAAAAGAGAAGCAGTTTCTTCATCAAAAGCACCTAAAAACGGTAACCGATGCCGACTGTCGGAATAATGTATATCATCGCAAAACTCTTAACTGCAAACTGCAGGACAATGTTATTCATAAATTTCAGATCGGTTCCTATTCCCCATGAAATATCGATTACAGTGGCCTTATTCCCTTCACTTTCCAGGCCGACAACATCACCATGATTATAATGCGCTATTCCCATACCGAAAGAAAACCAGAGACTTACATTTTCAGGGGTTCCGTTCTGCGAATTGGTCTTGAAATCAAAAACTATATTGGAGTTCAGAGGAACATCCCATGTCTGGTAAAAAAAGAAATTGTATTTAAAACCGGCGTCAAAACCCATATAAATCGAACGGCCTCTCTTCAGATCGGCAACCAAAAAATCGACCTGCACCGACACATTGAAAACACCGAAGAAAAGATCGTCTTCGCCACCGCAGCTGGCTCCCGCCGCAAGAAGAGGCTGCACATAAAGCTTTTTCCGCCCGTATTCGGCATTTTCCGTTTTTTCTTCAGTTCCAGGCTTGCTCTCAGAACGGATCTCTTCCCCGGTCAATGTTCCGAAAAAAAACAACAGAAGAAAAAGCAGGGCAATTTTTTTCATAGATCCACCTAAAATTTATAACCCAGACCAACAACCAGATCAGGCATCATGTAGAAACAGTAATCTATTCCGATCCTCAGGACCAGACTGTATTTAAGGACAAGATCGACCCCGATCCCGATATTCGGAAACAGAATAAAACTGTAGCCGTCATATTTGTTAAGATAGACCAGTATATTTTCCATGTCACCGTCATCATCATATTCAGGTTTTGAATTGATCCACAAATCGATTCCGGCTGAAAACCATATAGCCGTGAACTTGACATTAGGGTGAGTTCCTGACGGCAGACCGAAAGCGATATTGGCCCGTGCAGGAATGCGCATAAATATCGAATCACTCGCCATATTGTCAAAAAACTCTGTGATACGATATGAAAATCCGGTATCAAGACCGAGATAAATGTTCGTGTTTTTTATAAGAAAATCGGCATTGATGCTGAAAGAAGCTCCCCAGCCCAAAAGTCCCGCAAAAAGACCGAGAGTCGGAGCAGAATAGATACTATCGAGTTTTTCTTCATAAATTTTTTCTGTGTTTTCCGGAGACACAGTTTCGCCTGCGGCCTCATTTGAAGGAAGTTCCGCAGCCGCCACAACCACTGCAAAAAGCTGAATCAGGATGAAAACTGCAATTTTTTTCATAAAACCGTCTCTTTAAAACCTGTAACCTATAGCAACAGAAACATCCGGAAATTCCTCTAAAAATCCGTATACCCCGGGTCTCAGGACAAAATTATTGTTAAAAACAAATTCTGCTCCCATACTCCATGCCGTCGTTACCATCAGACAGGCATCTTCATCG
>CACZFE010000196.1 GCA_902780365.1 uncultured Spirochaetales bacterium | reverse complement strand
CATGATGCAGGATGATGCCCTTTTTGCGGCGTTTTTTCCCTATAAAAACCCGGAAATCGTCGCTGTGGCCGTTGTCGAAAGCGGCGCTCACGGCGGAAGTACGGCGGCCCCGATAGTCTATAAAATGCTCAAATCATACTATCTTAAGGCAAAAGTATCGGATTGATCTCAAGTTAAAAAACGGGATTTTTTTGTAAAAATGCGGCGTTCGAGTAGAATTTAGCGCTTTTACGGAGGTGTTGAGATGAAAAAAAGCAGTTTTTTTATTTTTCTTGCGTTTTTGTTCCTCATTTCGTGTTCAGGCGGCGATGATCCTCTGGTTCCGTGCATAACTGTTTCTGACTGTCCTGACAGTTCCTATTCCTGTCTTGACGGCTTTTGCATCCATAACAGCGCGATAGTCGATCCCGGCGATTCCGACAGCGACACAACTTCTGGAGATACGCTTCCGGACGGCGGTGAAACCGACAGCGGCGATACTTCCGACAACGGTGAAAGCACTGATGACGGTGAAAATTCGGAACTGCCTGATGCCGTAACAGTCGATGACGATGAAACCGGTGATGGGGACACCGATTCTGAGACTAATGATGATGACGGCGAAACCGACACAGACTCCGATACAAGTAGCGATAATGACGGCGGATCGGACGATGACGCTGACACTCTTCCTAACTGCTCGAAAAACGAGGACTGCCTTTCCAATCCGAACAATATCCGCTGTGATACTGCAACCGGCAAGTGCGTTATGTGCCTTTCGGATGACGACTGTCTTCATGCTTACGGACAGAGCTGCGACCTTGCGACTAACGAGTGCGTTTCGGACAAAACCTGCGCCGCTGCGATAGAAAAACTTCCTCACGGCGGAAAATTCGACTGGGAAGACGGCACGACTCAGGGATTTTCGACAAACAACTACTGGGATGTTGTCGATTCATCATTGATTGCTGCAAGAAGCGGCAGCTACACTTTCGGCAGATATTCGGGATATAGCGACAATATGGATTATACTTCGGTTCTTCTACCTGTTGATTTGTCGCTCTGCTCGGCATGCACGGTCAATGTCCTCTACTATGCGAAAGGCACTGTTCCGTTTTCGGAAAACGGTTACGACTTTATCCAGCCGACATGCAACGGTGAGGGAACGACGACGGCCAGAAATTCAACGGGCGGGACACAGTCTTTGGATCCGCAGTCTCCATGGGAAACGGCGAACGGTTTTTATAATAAGGTCAACAGTTATTCGACTGCCGCATGGACAACTTCTGAATGGCAGCTTCCGGCAGCCTGCAGGACAACGCAGTTTGTTTTCGGTCTCAGCTTCAGCAGCAGTTCAATGGTCACCAAAACCGGCCTTGTCGTTGACGATCTTACGATTGCACCGGCTGCTACAGGACACGAACCGGACGGCGTCTTCGAATCGGCTGACGGCGGCAATGTGAAAGGCTGGACTTGCGACCTTGACGCACCTCAGAAATATATCCTTGTCAAAATCGAATACTACAAAAACAAAGATGAGTCGGCTGCGGCTGCTGTACGCTGGGCTTACGCAAAACTCCAGAGACCTGGTGACTCCGCGGTTTTATCCGGATGCAGCGAGACGAACAACCACGGTTTCGAAATGCCGTTTGATGAAGAGCTCAGAGCTGTTCTCGGCACGGGAACTCACAGCGCGGCTGTTTTTGCAGTCGATATTCCTGCAGCGGAGACAAACTGCTCCGGAACATACAAGAAACTCGGCGACACCAAAGAATTCGTAGTGACTGAAGGCGAATAATAAAAACAAAAATTAAGGAGATCAAAATGTGTGACTGCATTTTCTGCAAAATCGTAAAAGGCGACATTCCGTCCCCGCGTCTTTACGAGGACGAAAACTTTATCGTTATCCGCGACATCAATCCGCTGTGCAAGGTCCACGACCTCATCATCACGAAAAAGCACATCAAGTCGGTGAACGAGATCGAAAAAGAGGACGAGAAGATCTTCGCGTCTCTTTTCACTGTCGCTAAAAAGATCGCAGCTATGGAAAACATGGCTGAAAGCGGCTACCGCGTAGTTGTAAATTCGGGCAGGGATTCCGGTCAGGCTGTTCCTCACTTCCACGCTCACGTTCTCGGCGGCGAGGATCTCAAAGGCAAACTTCAGGGAATGTGATTCTGAAATGGATATTTTCGTCATAGGGCAGGGTAAAGTCGGGACTGCTCTCTCGAATTTTCTGAAAAACCGCAATATCCGGCATGAAATTCTGCAGGATCCTCCGGAAAACGCCTCGGGGATTCTTTTTCTTGCAGTTCCAGATTCGGCGGTTGCTCTGCTCTTGAATGAAATTACTGAGAAAAATCAAGGACTTTTCGTTGTCCATTTTTCGGCTGCGACACATTTCGGAGACAACCGCGTCTTTCTGCTTCATCCATACAGTTCAGTAAACGCGGGGAGTGATTTTTCACGGATTCTTTTCACCCTTTGGGGCAAAAAAAATAAGGATTTTGAGGAAATGCTCGAAAAAACAGGGCTTAAATTTGTCTTTTGCGGCGTGAATCCGGACCTTCTTTACCATATTTCCGCTGTGATCTCAGGAAATTTCTCACAATTTTTTGTGTTGCAGGCGCTGGATCTTCTTGAAGGATCGGGTTTTTCAAAAGAAGATTCCGAAAAGCTGATACGCCAGCTTGTCGATTCCTCGCTTGATAACGTTTTTCGTGACGGAATTAAAGGGATTACAGGCCCTGCGGCACGCGGCGAGAATGAAGTTTTGCAGAATGAATACAAGGCTTTGGCTGGCAAAGACGCGGCGCTTGCCGAACTTTTCAAAGCAGTGAACGAGGCAATTTTAAGAGTTTCAAAAACTGATAAAACTTGATTCCGTAAAGTTTGTCGCTATAATACTACGCTTTATTTTTCTTTGGAGGTTTTATTATGTCTATTCCTATTACAAAAGGCGGTTACGAAAAAATATCCGAAGAGGTAAGACACCTCAAAAAAGTCGAAAGACCTGCGATCATTGCAAAAATAGCGGAAGCCAGAAGTCACGGTGACTTGAGCGAGAACGCGGAATATCATGCGGCACGCGAAAAACAGAGCTTTATTGAAGGAAGAATCGAATATCTTGACGGTGTTATCGCGGATGCGGAAGTTATCGACGTTTCCAAGCTCAGCGGAGACAAAGTTCTTTTCGGCGCAACTGTAAAACTGCTTGACAACGACACCGACGAAGAAGTCGTATACACTCTTGTCGGAGAAGTCGAAAGCGATCCCGAGCACGGCAAAATTTCTATAGCAAGTCCGAAAGGTCATGCTTTGATTGGCAAGATGCTGGGCGATGACGTTGCTGTCCAGACTCCGGCTGGTTCATTTCTGAGTCAGCCGATCGAGTCGGCGGCAAGCCTTTCAAAACAGCAGCTTAAAAAAATTTCTGCCGCTTTGGGAGGCAAAGTTTTCGATTTTCTGGTCGGAAATCTCCCTGACGCCTACGAAACGCGGTTTCTCGTTACAAAATATTCTGACTTCGAAAAAGGTCAGATGGCGACTTTCAAAGCAAAGATAATCTCTGTGCAACGCGGTTTCGGCAAAATCCCGTCGCATTTGAAAGTCGATCTTAACGGCTCTCTTGTCACTATCACGTTTTTCGGGAAACTCGGAATGATTTACTGCAATCTCTATCATGAAGGCGACGAGGTTCTCGTTTCGGGCGAAGTCAGCCCCAAATCCTTTGCGGTAAATCTTGTAAATCCGGAGATCTTCCGCTTCGACGAGGAGTGGAAAACACTGCTCAGCGGCTATATTCCGGTTTACAAAAATGTAGTCGGAGTTTCGCACCTTTTTATGTTGAGAACGGCGAGGATTCTTGTGAATCTTCTTGCCCCGCACCGCGGTGAGTGGCTTCCGGAGAGCCTTAAAAAGGAATTCGGTTTTCCCGATTTTGTCGAATCGCTGATGAATCTGCACTTTCCGCATTTGAGCGCTGATATAAACGAGCTTAACGAGTTCAAGACAAAGTGGCATAAGAGGATCGCGTTCGACCAGCTTTTCTTTTTCCAGTTCGGAGCACAGTTCTCGGCAATAGGAATGCGCGCCGATAAAAAACGAAAAATAAAAACTGCATCGGATTTAAGCGTAAGTGTTGAAAAAAACATGGCTTTTGAGCTTACCAAAGCGCAGAAGCGCGTCCTCGGCGAAATACGCGGCGATTTATCTTCAATTTATCCGATGAACAGGCTGCTTCAAGGCGATGTCGGAAGCGGAAAAACTGCAGTAATGGTGCTTGCAAGCCTTGATGTTATCGCGAGCGGCTACGTAAGCGTGATCATGGCTCCTACCGAGATCCTGGCTGCACAGCACTATAAGACAATTTCCCGGATGGTGCCCGAAAACATAAAAATCGAGCTCTTTTTAGGAGGCGTCACCGGCAAAAAAAAGAAGGCAGAGCGGCTTGAAAACGCGAAAAAAGCCGATTTTCTCATAGGGACGCACGCTCTTTTCGAAAATCTGGAATTTATGGAGGAAATAGGCCTCATAATAATCGACGAGCAGCACCGTTTCGGCGTTTCTCAGCGGATGAAACTCCAGTCTAAGTCGGTGCACCCCGATGTTCTTGTTGTCAGTGCTACACCGATCCCGAGAACACTTGCGCTAACGGTTTACGGCTCGACCGAAATCAGCGTGATCGACGAGATGCCACCCGGAAGGATCCCGGTAACAACGAGGCTCGTTCCGGCTGAAAACCGCTTTAAAGTGTTTGATTTCGTTACTGAAATCATAAAAAATCAAAATAAAAAGGGTTACTGGGTATGCCCTCTGGTAGAAGAGAGCGACAGCGAGGAGATGAAGTCGGAACTGAAGCATGTCGAAGGAGTTTATGAAGAGTTTTCGCGGGTTTTAGGCGACAGGGCGGCACTTCTTCACGGCAGGATGAAAGGCGACGAAAAACGTGTTGTAATCGACAGGCTCAAAAACGGTGAGATCAACCTGCTTGTTTCGACAATAGTAGTCGAAGTCGGAGTTGACGTTCCCGACGCGGTTTTTATGGTCATCGAAAACGCCGAAAGGTTCGGGCTTGCCCAGCTTCATCAGCTTCGCGGCAGAGTAGGGCGGGGAAAGGAAAAGTCCTTCTGCGCGCTTGTTTCAGGTAGCGACATCAGTGAAAAGGCTTTCAACAGGCTTGATTTCCTCTCAAAAACGGAAGACGGCTTCAAAATCGCTGAATACGACCTCAAGACACGCGGTCCCGGCGCTTTGACCGGCTTGGAACAGAGCGGTTTCAAGAACGATTCATTTTTCCTGCTCGCTGTGCGTTACGGCGAACTTGTAGAAAGGGCGAGGATTTTCACTCGGACTATTCTTGCAACAAAAGAGAAAGAGTATATAAACTTCTGCAACTCGGTTTTTGAACGTTTTTTTGCGGAAAAATTCAACAGATTCCGCGCAAGTTAGGAGGAAATCATGCGTGTTTGTCCGGTTTGCGGCACAGAAACGGCGGTTCTTGAACTTCACGGAACCGAGATCGACTACTGCTTTTCGTGCGGCGGAATATGGCTCGATTCGGGAGAACTTGAGGCGCTTATCGGCGATGAAAGAAAATCTCTCGAAATTCTTCAGTCGTTCAAGGATGTCAGCCCGACAAACAAAGAGAAAAAACACCCTTGTCCGGTTTGCGGTAAATCAATGAAAAAGGTGAGCGTTCCTGCATCGGAAAGTGAAATAATCATCGATAAATGCCCGAAAGAACACGGGATCTGGTTCGACAAGGACGAACTCTTTAGGATCGTAAACAGTGCAAATGCGGCCGGAAACGACAAAGTCGTCGAATTTCTCAAAGACCTGTTTCCCGAAGAAAATAATTAAAAATTTTTTTGTTTTTA
>CACZFE010000195.1 GCA_902780365.1 uncultured Spirochaetales bacterium | reverse complement strand
TTTTTGTTCATGTGCATCTGAATCGTCCTCTAAAGACGACAAGCCTTCGTCCTCGAGAACATCTGCAGCGGCAAAGGCTGCGCAGGAGCGTTACCAGCTTACTTCGAAAGGTGACGAAATCAGGTTCGACGGCAAAGTTTACGAGATGAAGCAATACGACGTAAACAAAGACAAAAAACCGGATATTATTAATATTTTCAAAAAAGTTCCGGATGAAAAGGGCGGTTATGACCTCTTGATTTCCGTCAAAATGATGGATCTCAACCACGATTCGAAAATCGATGTATGGCGCTATTTCAACGAAGAAACCGGCGCTGTAGTAAAGGAAGAACTTGACCTTGATTTCGATAACAATGTCGACCGCATTGACTATTTTATCGGCGGTGTCGTCAGAAGAAGCGAGTTCGATTTTCAGTTCGATGTCAAACCAGACCTTATCAAAAGCTATGACGAAATGGGCCAGATCATCGCGATAGAATCGGACCAGAACGGTGACGGCGTCATGGATTACTGGGAATACTACAGAAACGGCGTTATCGAGAAAATCGAGAAGGATACAAACAAAGACGGCAAGCCGGATGTATCCAAAATGCCTGGCGACGACGATTTCAAGAGCGCGGAACCTGTTGACGAAAAACTTGAAGCAAAACCAGCGGAAAATGTTCAGGAAAAGCCGGAAGACGAGATAAAAGTCGAAATCGAAACCAAGGAAGAGGCTGAACCGGCTGCTGCCCAGGCTGCCGAGGCTGCAAAAGAAGAAGTAAAGGCTGAGCCCGCAAAGGAAGAACCGAAGCAGGAAGAGGCAAAACCGGCGGAAGAATCTAAATAGTTTTCCCCAGAAATCCTGTTTTTTTCCAGATTTCAAGAGATCCGGATGAGTGAATTTGTCAGATTCATCGCTTTAAGATATTTCACTCAAAGTCATCGTAAACACACGCTTTCTCTTATTTCGCTTATTTCAGTGCTCGGGCTTTCGCTCGGAGTCGCGACTTTGATAATTGTCCTTTCGGTTATGGACGGTCTGATTGCCAGGACCGAGGAAATCGTTCTCAAATCGACGACTCATGCCAATGTCTACAGGCTTATAGGAAACTTCGACACCTACACCGAAGTCGAGAAACAGATAAAATCGGTTCCCGGTGTGCTCGGAGCGACTCCTGTCGTTTTCAGAGAAGTTCTCCTGATGTCGGAAAAAGGGCTTGCGACTGCATTTCTGAACGGGATCGACCCGGAAGGCTATAAAAGTATTTCCGATCTGCCGGCGCTTGTGACAAAAGGCGATTACGGATGTCTGGCAAAGAAAGACAAATGTGTATATGTCGCGAAACATCTTTTTGAAATGAGCGAGCTGGATGATTTTCTGGGTGAAACTCCCCGGCTTTTCCCGGCTGTTTTGGGTATTGATCTAGCTGAAAAACTGCAGGTTGTCCCAGGGTCGGTAATATCGCTTGTAACTTCGGGTTCGAGAAGTGCTGTCGGAGAAGATGCTGTGCCGGTGAGCGGAAATCTGGTCGTTGCCGGGATTTTCGAGTCCGGAATGTACGACTACGATTCGCGTTATCTCTATGCCGGGCTTGAAGAAACCCAAAAACTTCTCGATATCGGTCACAACGTCAGTTTTGTTTCGACAAAAGTTGACCAGCCCGGGAAAATCGAGGATTTCAGAACAATGATGACCGAGCGTGTCGGAGGTTTTCCGTTCGCTGTGCAGGACTGGCGGGATCTCCACAAAACCACTTTCAAGTTTTTTCATCTTCAGAAGCTGATAATGTTCATAATTCTTGTTTTTATTGCCGTCGTCGCGTCGTTCGGAATAATCACGACTCTGATCATGCTCGTAATCGATAAGACGCGTGAGGTTTCGATTCTCCGCTCGATCGGGGCAAAAAAGCGGGTTATCCGCGGGATTTTCATGCTCGACGGCTTCATAATCGGACTTCTGGGGACTGTTTTCGGCTCGATTTTTGCCGTGATAGTCTGCCTCTTGCTGAAAAATGTCGAATTCGGCATAAGCAAAGAGGTTTACTTTTTTTCGTCTTTGCCGGTGCAGATGTCGTTTCTGACATTTGCCGCCGTTATATTTTCAACGCTTCTGATTTCGGTTGCGGCGACGCTTTACCCGAGCATCAAGGCTTCCGGAATAACTCCGGTGGAGGGGCTCAGACATGAGTGACAATGTGATTCTGACTCTGGAAAATATCAAAAAATCTTACTTTGTCGAAGGACACAGGATCGATGTCCTGCGCGGCGTCGACCTGGAACTGAAGGAGGGTGGAAGGCTTTCCCTCACGGGCAAAAGCGGTTCGGGAAAGTCGACTCTGCTCAATATTATGGCGACTTTGGAAAGGCCCGACAGCGGAAAAATCCTGCTCAAAGGAGAAGATCCTTCGAAGTTTTCTGACGCGAAACTCAGTGCCTTCAGAAACCGCGAAATCGGTATTGTTTTCCAGTTTCACCACCTTCTTCCCGAATTTACGGCACTTGAAAACGTGGCGATCCCGCTGATGCTCACCCAGTCTAAAAAAACTGCGCTCGAAAAGGCTGAAAAAATGCTTGAAAGAGTTGCTCTTTCGCACCGTCTGAACCACAAACCGGCTGAACTTTCGGGCGGAGAACAGCAGCGTGTTGCAATTGCCCGTGCGCTTGTCACCGAGCCTTCACTTCTTTTGATGGATGAACCTACTGGAAATCTGGACAATGAGACAGGAAAAATGATAATAGCACTCATTCTTTCCATTGCTGAGGAAAGAAATTTGACGACTCTTTTCGTTACGCACAATCAGGATTTTGCTGCGGAAATGGGAAGAGTTATTGAAATAAATGAAGGAGTTATCCGCAGTATATGAATAAATTTTTTCTCTTCTTTGCTGTTTTTATTCTTTTTTTCCCGCTTTTCGCGTTGCAGGTGGATGATGTCGCGGTAGAAGGTTCGGTCAGGACGGAGCAGTCTATTCTGACCCAGTATTTCAAGGAAAAACGGGATTACAGTGAAAAGGAAATAAATGAAATCCTTGAAAAAATCATAGCTATCGAGATTTTTGAGGATGTTTCGGTCTACTACGATGACGCAAAACATCTTCTGATATTCAAGGTCGTGGAGTTTCCGATAATCCGTTCCGTAAAATTTTCGGGAAACAAGAAAATCGACAACGACGACATCAAGGAAGTTCTCACCGTCAAGAAAAACGAACTTCTTGATATGAACAAAATTTCTAAAAATACATCTGCGATTTTAGGTGTTTACCACGACAAAGGCTTTCTTTCGGCAACTGTTGACGCCGATATCGCTGTCAACAAGGAGAAACAGGAAGTCAACATCGATTTCAAGATTTCGGAAGGGAAGAAAAGCCGTGTCAAAAAAGTGACGATCGTAGGCAACAAATAGGCGGCTACAAAAAAAGCGCGCTGGAAGAGAGCATGGGGGCGATAACCTATCTCTACAACGAAAACGGATTCGTTGATGTCAAAGTCTCCAAGCCGACTGTCACGATTTCGAAAGACAAGCGCGATATTTACATCTCCTACATCGTCGAGGAAGGAAAGCGTTATAAAGTCGGCGAATATGCTGTCGAAGGCGATCCGCTTGACAGCGGCAAACTTCCCGATTTCAAGTTTACCCAGAAATCTGGTGAATGGTACCAGCATTCTAAAACCATCAAGGATTTTGAAAGAATAAAAAGCATTTACGGCAACGAGGGCTATCCTTTTGTAGAAATTCTTCCTGGCAGACACCTTGACGACAGAAAACAGTCGGTCGATATGAATTTCATTGTCAGAAAAGGGGAGAAGTGCTTCATTGAGGAGATCTCTTTTACCGGCAACGACAGAACGCGCGACAAGGTTCTGCGCCGTGAAATGGATATCTCCGAAGGTGATCTCTACAACTATTCGCAGCAGAAAGAGAGCGAGTTCAACCTGAAAAGAACCGGTTTTTATGACGAAGTCAAAATAGAGGTCCTAAAAGGCTCGTCCCCGAACATGGCAAAGGTG
>CACZFE010000194.1 GCA_902780365.1 uncultured Spirochaetales bacterium | reverse complement strand
AATTTAAAGGAGGAATAAAAAATGGCGTATAAGATTACAGATGCTTGCGTATCCTGCGGAACATGCGCAGAGAACTGCCCGGTAGAAGCTATCAAAGCTTAATTCCGTAAGTCTTACTTTTTTCGGCCCTCTTCGGAGGGCCTTTTTTTTATCAGCTGGAGAAAAAATGATCGGACTTAAAGAGTTGTATATTGCGGGCGAAACGTCAAAAGCCCTTAAAATAGCGGAAAAATCAGTCAGAGCGGTGCTTGAGCTCACAGAATCAGGCAGCACGATCCCCTTCATCGCGAGATACCGCAAAGAGATGACCGGCAACCTTGACGAAGTACAGATATCTGAAATCATTGATTTTTCAGAAAAGCTAATAAATCTCGACAAAAGGAAGCGTGCTATTCTCAAATCGCTTGAAGAGACCGGGAACTATTCTGACGAATTAGGCAAAGCTGTCGCCGATGCGGCAGATATGACAGTTCTTGAAGACATCTACGCTCCGTTCAAGCCGGGGCGCAAAACCAAGGCCGACAAGGCAATTGAAGCAGGGTTAGAGCCGCTTGCCGAATACATCATACTGAACAATCCGCCGATCGTCAAAATCCTTGAGAAAGCGAAAGATTTTATTTGTGAAGCATTTAACGACTGCACTTCTGCGGTAAACGGCGCAAAGGAAATAATCGCACAAAAAATCGCAGATACTCCGAAAGTGCGCGACTTTGTCAGGAAAAGTGTTGAAAACGGATTTATCGTTTCGAAGGTAAAGCGCGGCAAAAAG
This sequence comes from uncultured Spirochaetales bacterium, assembly GCA_902780365.1. GTDB lineage: Bacteria > UBP6 > UBA1177 > UBA1177 > UBA1177 > UBA1177. The sequence goes on along the minus strand of CACZFE010000194.1, from coordinate 7,551 downwards.
GAAAGCGGCATTCTTTACAGCGACTACTTCGATTTCAGGGAAAGCGCGCAGAGGATCACGCCTCACCGCGTCATGGCGCTCAACCGCGCTGAAAAGGAAGGCTTCCTCACGATTTCTGCAGAAGCCGCTAAAACTGAAAAAGAGCTTGCAAACGGCATTGAATCGATATTTTTCGCAAGACATTCCGATTTTTTCAGCGATTGTTCAAATCTTGCCCTCACAGACAGGATCTTCGGTAGCATAGAAACGGAAAATTTCAATAAAATCAAAGATTTCGCAATCGATGCTTCACTGAATATCTTCCACAAAAATCTAGAGCAGATCCTCCTCATGCCGCCGTTTGGCGAAAAACCGGTGATCGGCGTTGACCCCGGCATCAGAACAGGCTGCAAGGCGGCTCTCCTTGACGAACACGGCAATTTCGTTGCTTCGGCTCTCCTCAACCTGCACCTTGACAAAAACGAGGCTAAAAAACTCGAAAAGTGGATAACCGAGTACAAAGTTGCCGGAATTGCGGTCGGAAGCGGAACTTTCGGCCGGGAGGCGCATGAAATTTTGAAAAACTTCTTCGGCAAAAACATCGTCGTAGCCTCAGTCAGCGAGGACGGGGCTTCGGTTTACAGCGCGAGCGCAGTTGCCAGAGAAGAGTTTCCCGATCTCGACATAACCGTCCGCGGCGCTATTTCCATAGGACGCAGGTTTCAGGATCCGCTTTCGGAACTCGTCAAAATTCCGCCTGAAAGCCTCGGCGTCGGGCAGTATCAGCACGATATCCCGGCTAAAAAACTCGCGGAAAGACTCAAAAGAACGGTCGAATGGGCAGTAAACCGGGTAGGCGCGAACCTCAACACTGCAAGCCCTTACCTTCTCGCCTACATTTCTGGGCTCGACAGCAAAAAATCGGCCGAGATAGCAGCTTTCAGGCACAGCGGAAGGCGTTTCAAAAACATCGAAGAACTCAAGAATATCAAAGGAATAGGTGCAAAATCTTTCGAGCAGTGCGCCGGATTCCTGCGGATTCTCGGCGGTGATGAAATCCTTGATTCGACAGGAGTACATTCCAAAAAATTAAAATAAGCGGGAATTCCGCTTGAAACATTAGTCAAAAATCCGGAAATCATCGACAAAAACACAATCTTGCAGGAACTTCTTACCTCCTCTGTCATCGAAGAACTGAAAAAACACGGGCTTGATCCGCGAGAAAAATTCGAACAGACTGAATTTTCCGAAGAAGTACGCACTATTTCAGACCTCAAGGAAGGAATGATCCTGAACGGAATCGTTGACAACATCGTCGCTTTCGGCGCTTTTGTCGAAATCGGAATCAAGGAAAAAGGCTTGCTTCACATCTCCGAAATTTCTGACAAATTCATCAAAAGTCCCGCCGAATGCCTGAAATTAGGACAGAAAGTCAAAGTTATGGTCAAAAATATCGACCTTGACAGAAAACGAATCTCGCTTTCAATGAAAGATTTACAAGGATAAAAAAAAGGGCGCCGAAGCGCCCCTGAAAATCAAAAAGTGATTGACGATTAGAGTATTACGAGTGCGCAACCGCCGTCGTCTTCATCTTCCTCAGCCGGAGTCGTGTCGTCTGCCGGAGTCGTGTCATCTGCCGGAGTCGTATCGTCTGCCGGTGTCGTGTCATCAGCCGGAGTCGTGTCATCAGCCGGAGTGGTATCATCTGCCGGAGTCGTGTCAGCCGGATCGCTGCCGGTATCAGCCGGATCGCTGCTACCGGTGTCGCCTGTATCTACAGGATCGCTGCCGGTGTCGCCTGTATCAGCCGGATCGCTGCCGGTATCGCCCGTGTCGCCCGTATCTACAGGATCTGAACCAGTGTCTCCGCCATCAGCAGGGAAATTTGAAAATGCCGCGGTCTGGATTTCGTAGCAATCGCCGCCTTCAACAAATGTAGTCGCGAAAGTAGTTTCGTTAATTTCAGCCTCTGCAAGTTTGACGGTGAGAACACCTTCATAATAGTAATGATCGTTCTCTACGAAATCATTTTTTGTGATCTGAATAGATCCTTCCTGCTGGTAAAATTCTTTTACGAAAGCATAATCGTTGTTGGGATCATAGAAAGCCATTAAAACACACTGGTTGCATGTAGCAAAACTAGCATTGTTCCCTGTGCCGAGATCGTAGGTTCCGACAGCCGCATAATCTGTGAATGATTCATTGTTAAAATCATTCGGATAGAACTCCATGTTAAGCTGTCCGACTACTGTTGAAGGAATCCCTGTCAATTCAATCGAAACAAGTTTGTTCGGTGAAATCCCGTCTGAAGTCTCTAAAAGTTCAACATCCGGATCAAAAGAGAGACCGGTGCACTCAGCCAACAGGTTGAACGAAATCATGGTTGTTAAAACTGCAACCGTTAAAACCAAAAACTTTTTCATTTGTCGCCTCTTTAAAAAGTTGATAAAAAGCAAAAGAACTCATTATTTTAGCTGTAAACAAAAACAAGTCAAGACAAAATAAAATCATACGTCATGTTGAGTTATACGAAATATCTTTGTCATCTTGAACGAATGTGAAAGATCTCTGAGATCCTTTGCTGCGCTTTGTTGAACTTGTCCTTAGACTGCAAATTATTGCATTTTTCGTGTTCACTTTATATCTTCCGGCAGATCTTTTTTGACGGAGAAAATGATGAACAAAGAAAAAATCGCGAATGCGGAAAACGGCGGAACGCCGCGGGAAAAAATAATCGTCAGAACAAGCATTATCGGAATCGTCGCAAATATTTTTCTTGCAGCTTTCAAAGCGGTGATCGGTCTCATGTCAAACTCCATAGCGATCGTTCTGGACGCTGTAAACAACATTTCGGATGCGGGAAGTTCGCTCATTACCATCATCGGAACGAAGCTGGCGGGGCGCGAACCCGACAAAAAGCACCCTTTCGGCTACGGCAGGATCGAGTATCTGAGCGCGATGGTGATTTCCGTGATCGTGCTTTACGCCGGTGTCACTTCGCTTGTTGAATCGGTCAAAAAGATCATCACCCCTGAAACTCCGGAATACACGGCGACTTCGCTTGTGATCGTAGGTATCGCCGTTCTGGTGAAAATAGTTCTCGGGCGTTACGTCAAAAGCGTCGGACTCAAGGTAAATTCCGATTCTCTCGTAAACTCAGGCGAAGACGCGACGCTGGATTCCGTGATCTCGGCTTCGACACTTGTCGCGGCGGCAGTTTTTCTGATTGCGGGAATTTCGCTTGAAGCGTGGCTCGGCGCTGTGATTTCGCTTGTGATCGTAAAATCGGGCATTGAAATGCTGAAAGATACGGTTTCGCGGCTGCTCGGCGAAAGAAACGACCCCGACCTTGCACACAGCATAAAAGAGACCGTCCTGAGTTTTCCCGATGTCAGCGGTGCATACGACCTCGTGCTGAACAACTACGGCCCCGACTCATGGAATGGCTCGATCCACATTGAAGTTCCCGACACCTACTCCGCCGACATGCTCGACAGACTTATCCGCGAGATCCAGGTCACCGTCTACAAGAAACACAACGTGATCCTGACCGCGATCGGAGTCTATTCCGTGAACACTCACGATGCCGAAACCATTGAAATCAGGAACAAAATCCATGATATCGTATTTTCCCGCGAGCATGTGCTGCAGCTTCACGGCTTCTATCTCGTGAAAGAAGAAAAAACCATGAGATTCGATGTCGTAGTCAGCCTCGGAGCCGGCGACAGAAGAAGAATCTACACGGAAATCCTGAACGATGTAAGCAAAGAATTCCCAGGTTATCAGTTTCAGATCGTTCTTGACACCGATTTTTCGGAAGAATAAAACTATAACAAAACACACAGTGTTTCTCGCAATTTCCGAATAATTGAATATAATACACAAGTTTTGTTGTAGAGACGTAACCTGATACGTCTCATTTACGGAGGTTCAGAAATGCCTGAAAATGAAATCAATCTCATAAAAGAGAAACTTGTGAACGAACTGACACCATTGAAAATATATCTCTTCGGTTCGTTTGCGGACGGAACGGCAACCGAAGACAGCGACTTCGATTTTTATATCATTGTCAAGGACGGTTCACAGAATCTTGCCGATTTGACGGCTGAAGCTTACAAGTCAATCCGTTCGGTGCGAAGCCGCGCGGTGGACATTGTCATCTGCACTGAGAGCCGATTTGAAAGCCGTAAAAACAGAATGGGAATTGAAAACGAAGTTATGAACAAAGGAGTGCTGCTGTATGGCTAACGAAAATTTAAACGACGCGAAAGAATGGCTTTCCTTTGCGGAAGCGGATTTAGGAGTTGCGACTCATCTTTTGGCGACATATAACCCGAAACCGCTTGAAATCGTGTGCTTTCACTGCCAGCAGGCGGCCGAAAAAGCTGTCAAAGCATTGATTGTGCTGCACGGCAGCCAGGGCGGTATTACAATTATGCAGATATTCTGACTCCTTACGCTGTTTCGATGCGTTATCCCAACGAACTGTTTCTTGAAGAACGTCATGCAGTAAAAGCAATAGAAATGGCTAAGGAATTTGTCGATTGGGCAAAAAGTATTGTTTTGGTTTAGGGAAGTTCAAAAATACCTGATATCCAAAAATATCTGAATATTTGAAACAACACTGATTTGTCTGGATTTTTATTTCCTGATCTCCCCCAATCTCGCTTTAAGATGTGCCAGATTTTCGGAAAGTTCGGTGTGTTTTGATTTTTCTTTTTCGACTACTTCGGGCTGAGCTTTTTCGAGGAAATTCGGGTTATTCAGTTTTCTGTCGCAGAGGTCGAAATCTTTCTGGAGTTTCGCGATTTCCTTTTCAAGACGCTTAATTTCGTCGGTGAAATCGATGAATCCTGCAAGCGGGATGTAGAGCGTGCCGCCTTTTACGAGGGAGCTTGCGGTCTCTTTGTCCGGCGTGAAAGTATCAACAAATTCAATATCTTTTACTCTTGCGAGCTTGATTATGTATTCGAGTTTTTCGCTGAGAGCGTTCCTGAGACCCTCAACAAGTGCAAGTTTGAGCGGAAGTTCGGCAGAGGGTTTGATGTTGTTTTCGGCACGGATCGTTCTGATGACGGTGATGATCTCGATGATCTCTTCCATCGTCTGAGCGTCTTTCTCGAAAACGGGGCAGTCTCCTGCTTCGGGGAAGCGGCTTATCATTATAGATTCTTCGCGTCCGTCGAAGGTGAAAGGCAGGCTCTGCCACAACTCTTCGGTGACGTGCGGCATGAAGGGGTGAAGCAGTTTGAAGCTTGCGTCGAGGACTTTGAGAAGGACCTTTTTGCCGACTGTTTTCGCGTTTTCGTCAGTGCCGAAGAATGTCGGTTTGATTCTACTTACATTCTCTTTTCCACGGTTCTTTCGGATTATCTGGATTCGGCGTATAGTCAATCAACGGGCATTTTTCAGGATAGAAGTCGCAGTAACACTCAAGATCGCGAACTAACACATCGGCAAAACTGTGGAAAACATAGTAACGCTTATACTTATAGCCGTCGTCTTTTATCATCTGAAGATCAAATTTTTCATCCATGCATACGGTTGTTTTCTCTGCAAAACTATAAAAACAGGCATCTTTATTATAGGTTTGACCTTCTGGAGACGAATTGTCGAAATTCTCTCCGTCATGTAAGTATTTTCTTATGAACAACAGTGTGTCACCTTCCACATTGGCAGGTTGAACAGAATAAAGTTCCGGCCATTCATACAAGGTTTCATATTTTATATTGCTTCTGTCACTAATATCTGCTTGAACAATACTGGCAACTTCATCAGGATCATCCTTTTTTTCAGAGCTGTATATCACAGTATTTTTATCCTTGAAAATCGGATATCTGCCGTATTCGTCATCTCTTGATACTTTAAAACATCCTTCATCTCCTTTTGATAAGTCGCAGAACTGTATTTCAAGATCGTAATCAAAATAAACAACATAGTCGTCTATCATCGACGGATATCCGGCACGGCGTTCATCCTCGACCTCGTTTTTTTTCTTATATTTCAATTCTTTCCAGTTATCCCATTCACCTATTTTTGTATATAAAATCCTTCTGTCGTTGGAATAGTATTCTTCGCCGCCGATTTCATAATATTTTGCGAAATTGACCGACATGAAAAGATAGTGTTCACTTGCTCTGAGATCTATGGTACTCGATGGAGTTTCATTAGATTTGAAAGCATAGCCGTAAGTATTTGTTTCTTTGTCGTAATAAACCACAAATTCCTTGTTTCCCATTTCGTAATACGGGGATTCTTTCTGGTCTGATATACGCCAGTCAAAAGTTGAAATAAAATAGTATCTTGAATTCTGCCAGCCCTCCATCTGAGGTCCGCCGATTCTCTCAAGTTTTCTTGTGTCTAAATCATAAACATAAGTTGCAAGCGACTGAACTGAATCATACTGAATAGGTGCATTATTTCGAGGATTGAACTGGAGCTTTCCGTTGAGCAGATTCATTTGTAAAGATGTCGCAATGGATGGAAGTGTCCATAATCCCGGTGTCAGCTGGGCATCGCATTGAAATTTTGCTTTCTTAATTCCGGAAGACATACCTTCTTTATAGTGAAAATATGTTAATGCTGCTTCAAACGGATACTCCGAAGGACACAAATCGTAAGGACGCGGTTCGCATTCATCACAGCATTTATCCACCCAACATAGCGTAGACCACAAATCTTTAACATTTTCAGGATCGTTACCTCTTAGCGGCTCATCCTTGTAGAAACGGTATGCAATTCTATCAGCATATTCCCCGTATTCCTCGCAGTAGGGATCGTTACTGAGTTCAAAATCTGAATCATAGTCATGTTTTTCGCATTCGTGGTCTGAATCCGAAACACCGCTTTCAGAATCAGAATCATCAGTTTTATGATCATCATCTAAATTATCCGTATCTTGCGAATCAAAATCATCATCAAGAGTTTCCGCATCACTGCCGTCGGAATCGGCATCTGGAAGAATGTCGGAATCGTTGTTTGATTTGCTGCCTGATGAACACGACATGAACAATGTAAACGCTAAAACGATGAAAATTATTGAATATTTTTTCATTTTAACCTCCATTGATTCATATCAAAAACAGAGAGCTCTTCCCATGAATCAAAATGGTTATTATATACGATTATTCTGCCCTTTCCTTTTTCATCCGTCATAAATGCATGGATTTTTCCGTCAATTTCAAAAAGAGAAATGTAAACAGGAGTTGCAGGCAGTGAAGCCAATCGTATCATTGAAGCACCGGTTCCAGAGAATGTTATTTTTACAAAATTGGAGGTCTTTACCTGAATCCTTTTTGTAACACACGGGTCTTTTATTTTGTGAAGAATCCTCTCTTCTACCCCCGCTGCCATAAAAATTTCAGTTCCTATAGTCACAACAGCAGCCGAACGCATAGGAATCCCGCCATCCACAGAATAGACATCGTTAAACATTCCGTTTTCATTGCTGAAGGCTATCTTAAAAGTGCCGCCGTCTTTAAAATAGATTGCGCCTTTGTCCCCAAAACGGAACTTATGGTTATAATCGACATGAGAAGAGACAAGCTTCGTAGCGAGCAGATTTTCGTCAAA
>CACZFE010000193.1 GCA_902780365.1 uncultured Spirochaetales bacterium | reverse complement strand
CATTGAGATTATTGGGTTTTATCTTCAAATCGACATTTTTGAGATTGTGCGTTTCGATGCTCTGCAGAACAATTTCTTTAGATAATTCCGCTTCGTAGTTCCCGGCTTTCGCAGCCGTTTTTTCAAGCGTAAAACTCTCGTCACCGAAACTGATGACGTTGTCTGCAAGCCTTAAAAATACAGGGTTGTTGTCGCTCGCAAGGACAGTAACGCCCGATTTTGCGACACTTTTCAGGATCCCGACAAACTTTTCGATATCGGTGGGATGCAGCCCGGCAGTAGGCTCCTCAAAAATCAGGACCGAATTTTCCTTTATCTTCGAAAGCCAGAGCGCAAGTTTTATCCGCTGCGCCTCTCCGCCCGAAAGCGTTGATGAAGGCTGACCTAAAAGCAGGTATCCGATGCCGAGACGGGCCATTATGTCGAGAGTTTTTGTGATCTGCTTATTTTCCTTAAAGAAATCAAGTGCTTGAGACACCGTAAGATTGAGGACGTCATAAATCGATAGCCCCTCGACTTTGACTTCAAGAACTTCGTCGATAAAGCGTTTTCCGTTGCATTTGTCGCAAACAGTCTCAACGCTTCCCATGAACTTCATTCCGGTTTCTATCACTCCGCCGCCTTCGCATTTGGGGCATCTTCCCGCTTCTCCGTTGAATGAAAAATGGGATTTCGAAAAGCCGCGTTTTTTAGCTTCATCGGTAGCGGCAAACAAGTCTCTGATCTTATCGAAAACTCCGGTGTAAGTGGCAGGATTCGATCTGGAGGTGCGCCCTATCGGAGAGCGGTCTATTTTTTCATAAGTTATTGATTTTTCTTTAAGTTCTTTAATATATGAATTAAGAAACTCTTTCTTTTCGGCTGACGATCTTCCGCATACGGCATTGAGTTTTCCGCTTATGATTTCACTTCCAAAATTGAGTTCCGGTGCGCCGTTTTCATACTTTTTGAGAGCAAGTACAGTCGGAGTGGCAAGGGTTTCCGCGTTTTTCAAAAAGTCGTCAACTCTTCCCGAAAAAAGGATCTCTCCCCCTTCCGTGCCGCCGCCGGGGCCGGTTTCCACGATGTTGTCGGCCATTCTGATCGCATCGATATCGTGCTCAACCGCAATGACTGTGTTTCCGTTGTCGCGGATCTTTATGAGTAGACTAATGACATTTTTCAGCTCTCCGCGGCTAAGCCCGATACTCGGCTCGTCAAAAATGAAAGTCGTCCCTTTGAGCGGGCTCGATGCGGCCGAAGCTATTCTTATCCTCTGTATCTCGCTTGAATTGAGTTCGCCTGAATTTTCAGAAAGGGTCAAGTGACTAAGGCCGATATTTATGAGTTCAAGAAGCAGCTTATTGATTTCATTTATTATTTTCTGCTCTGCAAGAGTGAGTTCCTTTGCATTTTCAGTGAGGAACTGAACCGCTTTTTCCAAATTCATATCGCATATCTCGGCAATGTTTTTACCTGCGATCCTGACTGCGAGAGCGGTGTCGTTAAGCCTTGCGCCGCCGCATTTTTTGCACTTTACCGAGCGGACGAAACGAAGAATGTTGGGGTTTCTGTCACGCTTCAGGATCTCTTCCATAACATTGACGACCCCTTTGTAATAGCCTTCTTCACGAGGTTTTGCCGTGATCCCCGTCCATTTCATGCGGCTTTCAAGGGTGTGCTTGCCGAAAGCGACCTTTATTTTTTCGCTGCCGAAAAATATGACGTCAAGCTGCTCTTTCGTGAGGTCGCAAAGCGGCGTATTTATCGAAAAACCGTGCGCGCGGCACACTTCGTCAAGGACATCGAGAGTCACCTGTGAATAGATTATGTAGCCGTTCGGCGCGGTTATCTTCAAAGCTCTCTCGCGGATCGACTTCTTCCAGTCAGCGACAATAAGATCGGGGTCAAGAAAATCCTCCACTCCGTTTCCTTTGCACGCTTCGCAGTAGCCGAGAGCCGAATTGAAGGAAAAAACCGAACGAGAGATCCCCGCATGACGGGCGAAAAGAACGCGCAGAAGGTCGTAGATCCCCGAAAAAGTGCCGACAGTTGAAACAGAAGTTGAGATATCAGCCCTCTGGTCAACAGCAAGAGAAGCGTCAAGACCGCTTATCAGTTCGGCTGCCGGCTTTTTCGTCACGCCGAAAAACTTCCTCTGCCACGCAGGAAACGACGAAAGATAGAGCCGCTGCGACTCCTTGAAAAGCGTGTTGTAGACAAGCGACGACTTGCCGCTTCCGGAAACTCCAGTCACAACCGTGAATTTTCCCTTTTCAAATTCAACACTTATGTTTTTGAGATTGTTCTCTGTGCAGTTTGTGATTTTGATATTCATGACCCTCGGACCTCACCCCGGCCCTCTCCAGTGTGGAGAGGGAGACTATTTATAATGTCGGTGATTAATTTTGTTATGTGTTCTTCGTCACAATCCTCGTTTTTCAATCTGTAGGTTGTTATTCCCAAAGACTCGAAGATTTCTGTTCTTAACTGGTCATATTCGCGTGCGCTGTCGTTGTCGTGAACTTCACCGTCGATTTCCAGAACGACATTTAAATCCGAACAGTAAAAGTCAGCGACAAAACCTTCAATTATCTGCTGTCTCCGCCATTTAAGATTGTGAATTTTTCTGTTTCTTATCAGTTGCCAGACTATATTTCCGCTTAGGGTCGCCTCCTTTCTGAACTGCTTTGCGAGCTCAAGTTTATCACGGTTTATATCTTGATTTCTGACTAAATGTACCATCGCATCCTACTTTTCAGTTTCCCATTGACTTCTTCCCCTCGCCACACTGGAGAGGGGTCAGGGGTGAGGTTCAAAACCGCCGGATTATAAATCAAGAACTTACTTAACCAGTTCAATTTCCTCGCCTTCTCCGATCACAAGGCGGTTCGGGGAATCAAACTGCTCTGCTCTCTCACGGTCGAAATACTTGCCGTCTTTAGCCGCGATCACATGATACGGGATATCGTGCTTGGCACCGACAAGTTTCGCGCACTCAGCCGCTTCGGGAAGATCCATGTTGTAAACGCCGTCGCAGCAGTAGAAAGCGTAGTCGAGTTTCTTTTCAGCAAGAGCGGGCATCTGCTGAGTTTTGCTCGTATCGCCTGAAACATAGACTTTTACGCCGTCTGAAAGCGTCAGGATGTAGCCGACACACTCTTTTACGTCGTGATTTTTGTTGTATCCCGCTTCGACTGCCTCGATTTTGACATAACCAAGGTCGAAACTCTGGTGCTTTCCGTCAGCGAGAGCCTCTTTCCAAGTTATCGTCCGACAGTCGTCCTTGCGGTTTTTGATCTTGTCGAGAGCGTTGTGGTCAAAGTGGGCGTGAGTGACAAGGATCAGGTCAGCCGCAGGCTCGTAGCCGTTTCCGACAAAAGGATCGATGTAGATCACCTTCCCTTCAGCCGTTGTGATGCGCAAACTTGCGTGTCCCATGTAAAGAAGTTTCGCCTTCGCGCCTTCTGACGGCTTGGTTTCA
>CACZFE010000192.1 GCA_902780365.1 uncultured Spirochaetales bacterium | reverse complement strand
CTTGAAATCGTCGGAGATCTGAAAGGTTTAGGCGCCTGCTTCAAAATCGGAAAGCAGCTTTTCACTTCGACAGGCCCTGAACTTGTCAGAGAGATCGTCGGCATGGGCGAGGATGTCTTTTTGGATCTTAAATACCACGATATCCCCAACACTGTCGCCAAAGCAGGCGCAGCCGCGGCACAGCTCGGAGTCAAGATATTCAACGTTCACGCATCCGGCGGAAGAAAAATGATGGAAGCGGTCAGAGAAGAAATGAACAAGCTCAAAAACCCGCCTCTCGTGCTTGCTGTCACGATTCTGACAAGCCTCGGTGAAGAGGATATCTGCGAAATCGGCTTTGACAGAACTGTCTCCGAACAGATAAGAAAACTCGCGAAACTGGCGAAAGATTCCGGCATGGACGGAGTTGTCGCAAGTCCGCTTGAAATCGAACTGATACGTGAAACCTGCGGAAAAGATTTCAAGATCCTAACTCCCGGGATCCGTCCCGCATTTGCGGCCGTCAACGACCAGAAGCGCATCGCGACTCCTGCTGAAGCTCTCCGCAAAGGAGCAGATTTCCTCGTTATCGGACGCCCGATCACCGCTGCCGAAAACCGCCGCGAGGCTTTCCTCAAAATCCTCGAAGAATGTAAAAACGCATAAATTTATTTTGATTTAATCAATATAAATAAGAAAAACGGCCCGCCTAAAAGCGAGGTCACGACACCTACCGGAATTTCAGACGGAGCTATTATCGTTCTTGAAACGGCATCTGAAAGCATGAGTATTATTCCGCCGATAAAAAACGCAGCTACAGTAAGGACGCTGTGCTTCCTGCCGACGATCTTCCCTGCGATATGCGGCGAAGTCATGCCGATGAAACCTATCGGGCCTGTCTGCGAAACGATGACGGCAACTGAAAAAGAGACCACAAAAAACAGGATGTGGCTTACACGGTCAAGGTTGACTCCGCGTGTCGAGGCTATGTCCGAATCTATCCTCATAAGATCGAGTTCGCGGTGGAAGAAAAAAGATACCGCAAGCATTGCAAGAAAAGCCGGCAAAGACTTGAGAACAGGCGCAAAGCCCAGGAAATCAAGGCTTCCCATCATCCAGTGGACTATCAGCGTGCTTTCGCTTCCTGCAGCAAGATACTGGACAAAAAGGATCAGGCCGCTGCAGATGAAATTTATCGCGACTCCGGCAAGAAGCAGGAATCCGACATCGAATCTTTTTTTCATATAACTTGCGAAGTAGATGAAAACTATCGTAACAACTGCTCCGGCAAAACCTAAGATCTGCGTCATCGGAATGAACGAGACCACTCCCGAAAAGAAGATTATCGCGATGATCGCGCCTAACGCCGCGCCGCTGCTGACTCCCATCGTGTAAGGGGTCGCCAGATCGTTCTTGAACATCGACTGGAAAACCATTCCGCAGAGAGCCAGGGTAGCACCGCTGACAAACGCGCCGAGAGTGCGGGGAACGCGGATATTCCAGAAGATCCCCGAAGCGGAACTTTCACCGAAGATCTCTGAAAAAGGGATCGATACATAACCGAAAAAAGGAAGCGCCGCCAGAAGAAACAGCGCAAAAAGCGCGATCGGCAGAAGTCTCAGGAGCTTTGACTGCATCATTTGACCTTTAATTTTGAAATTGCGTCAAGCAGTGATTTCGCGATAGCTTCGAGATACTCGTCCTTCTGAAGAAGCTCACGCTCGCTTTTGTTCGTTATGTAGCCTATCTCGAAAAGAAGCGAAGGCATCCTCGCGCCGACAAGGACATAGAAAAGCGCGCCTTTGTTGTAGCCTCTGATTTTCGAATTGTATTTTTTGAGGTCTTTTTTGAGCCCCTTCCCTATCCCGGCCGCGTATTCAAGGCTGTCGCCGACATAGTAGCTCATCGTCATGTCGACTAAAATCGTGTCGAGAAGAGTGACGTTTTCCGAAATTTTGTTCTCGACCCTCGCAAGTTTCGAGGCATAGTCGTCACGCGTGTTGTCAAGATGATAGATCTCCATTCCGCCGACGTTCCTGTCTTTGAAAGCGTTTGCGTGTAGCGAAATAAAAAGGTCTCCGTTCATGGCGTTTGCGATGGCGGCGCGTTCTTCAAGCGGAAGGAAAATATCTTTGCTGCGGGTGAGTTTTACCTCGATCCCGTCGTAGTTTTTCGAAAGTTTCTCGATTTTTTTCGCCAGCCTGAAAACAACATCCTTTTCGTAAAGTTTGCCAGAAATAGCCCCGGGATCCTTGCCTCCATGCCCTGGATCTATGACTACGATTTTTTTCTTTTTTGTCTTTGTTTCGGCTTTAGCGGCCGGCTTTTCAGAAGTTTTTTTCTGCGCCTCGGCCTTTTTCGGTTCTGTCTGCACCTTGGTTTCCGCCTTGGGAGCCGGCTTTTCAGAAGTTTTTTCAGGAGCCTTCTCCGCGACTTTTTCCGGAATTTTTTCGCCGTAGTAGTCAATAACGATCCTGCACGGCTCTTCCATTTCGACCACGTTGTAGCTTTCGACTTTTCCGGTTTCGATAACGATCCTTATTCCGTTGTCGCGCTTTCCGAGCCTGATTTTTTTGAGGAACGAGTCATACTTCACATCGGGAAGAACAAAGCCCGAAGCATCAACACCGATGAGGTCGATATAAATCCTGTTCGTCGTCGCGCTGTCATTCAGCAGATTATACTTGAAAGTCACCTTTTCGCTTGGATAGATCGCGACTCTCACCGAGCTTTCACCCGGCCACACCTTGATGTCGTTGAGTTTCTTTTCACCTTTTGAAGCGTTGACGAGATCAGAAATAAGCTGGCCAAGCGGATCTGTGTCCGAATCGCTTAGCGAACTCTGAGCAAAAACGGTAAAAAAGAAAAAAAGAAGAAGAAAAAAAACACGGAACTTCATCGGTTAAAATCTGACTCCGGCGAATCCGCCTATCGAGAAGCAGTTGTAGTATCTGTAGAAACCGGCACCGTTCTGCTCTTCGACAAGATACCATTTTGAAGCAGCACGGAAACCGACATTGAAGTATCTGTTGATGTAATAAGTTATCGCGCCGCTGTAGTAAGGCTTTTTTCTCAGCGTTCCGGACTGCTCCAGAGACTGGAAAGTCATGACGAAATCGATCGCCAGAGAATCGAAAAGGAAAGCGTTCGTGAAAATATTCACCTGATAGTTGTTGTATTTTTTCAGTTCATAGTTGTAGAGTTTGTTGTGCTCGAACGAACCGCCTATCGAAAAAATTCCCGTTATGTCGAAAACAAGGTCAAAGTAGTATCCGCCGGTCCAGTTTTTGCCCCTTCCGGCATAGTTCGCGAGGAACTGCGACTTTGTCGTATCGGTCAACGGACTGTAATATTCCCTTTCAATATCGTAGAAAGTGTTGAAATACGACGGAATGTAGTCCGGTTCCATCGCCCTTGCCTCCCAGCGGCTGAGGATCTGCATAGCCATTCTTCCGGGAAACATAAGTTTGTGCTTCGCCCCGAAGTGCATACCGAAACC
>CACZFE010000191.1 GCA_902780365.1 uncultured Spirochaetales bacterium | reverse complement strand
TCGCCGCTGCCGTCCAGCGTCACCAGTTCGCCACGGCGCAGATGCGCCACAAGTTTCTCACTCAGGCCTGTCATCACGGCCATGATGTCAGCCTCTGTCAGGGTCGTCGCATGCACTAGCTCGCTGGCAATCTCCTTGCTGTTGCACTTGCCGTCGCGTTTTTCACTGGTCTTAGAATGGGGATAATCATTCTTGTCTATCTCGGCATAAACCTAATTTATTCTTTGGGAATGAAAAACATAGCGATCCTCGATATTTTCGCCGTTTCGACAGGATTCCTTCTCAGACTTCTCTCCGGAACCGAATACGGCGCGGTCGCCGGGATCCTTCCTTCGCACTGGATCATAATCATGACATTCCTTCTCAGCCTTTTCCTTGCGATCGCAAAAAGGCGTGATGACCTTGTCCTTGCTGAGAGCGGGCTTGATGTCAGAAAGTCGATTTCGGGATATTCCCTCGAATTCATCAACGGAGTCATGAGCATAATGTCGGCCGTGATCATCGTTTCATACCTGCTTTACACACTCGATCCGGCAGTCCAGGCACACTACGGATCGAAAAACGTCTATGCGACGACATTCTTCGTTATTCTCGGCCTTCTCAGATATATGCAGATCACATTTGTAGAAAAAAAGAGCGGAAGCCCGACAGACATAGTCTATAAGGATAGATTCCTTCAGATCACGCTTGTCGCGTGGATAGTCTCTTTTCTGTTTTTCGCGTATTGAAATTTTGCCGGTTTCTTCTGTAGTGACGGGACCTGACACGTCTCATTTCGCCATCTCAAAATGAAAATGTGAGGGATTTTTTTGCAATTGTGAAAATTTGTCTTTAGAGGATGGAATATGGAAAACGAGATGGTAGTTCACAGCGAAAACCAAACCAAACTCGATATCGAAAGCAAAATCTTAGTTATTCGCGGGCAGCATGTGATGATTGACAGGGATTTGGCTGAGCTTTACGGTGTTGAAACGAAAGTTCTGAATCAGGCGGTAAAAAGGAATATAGAGCGATTCCCGGAAAGATTTATGTTCCAGTTGACGAAAGAAGAGCAGGTTGGTATCGAAAAATTTTTAAGGTCACAATTTGTTACCATAGAAATTGCGAATGAAGATTTAAGGGGCCGGCACTCGAAATATCTTTCCTATGCCTTTACAGAACAGGGTGTGGCTATGCTGGCTTCAGTTCTTAAGAGTGATACTGCAGTGCTGACAAGTATAATGATTATTGATGCTTTTGTCGCTTTACGCCGGTTTTTGCAGAACAATTCTAAAATTTTCACCGAAATAGACTATCGGTTGCTGAGCTTGTTGAAGCACTTATCTCACACAACGGAGATTCTGTTTAGAATCTTGTAGAGTAGGATATATAGAGACGCTATTTTTATAGTTGAAAAAGCGCCATGCTAAGGATAATTCATCTATCTTTGATGCTGGAGAAGAAGACCACAAATACTCATTGATTGAATCTCCAAGTTTGCTGTAATAATCTTCCTCGTTTTTTGTTTCACATCTGCATCCATGGGATTTCCCTTGACCGTCGTAAAAAGACTTACATTGAAAATCAAGACAATCAGGATCCCGTACAGGACATTCTCCGTCAGGTTCCAGTTCAGGACAGTTTTTAACAATAGTTCTCCACACATTGATAGTAGGAAGAGTCCAGTCAGAATATCCTCCTTCTTCGAGGTTTTCGCAATATTCTATTGCTTCTTCGTAAGTTCGTTTGTCAGCAACAGATGACCAGGTGATGTTCGTGTCGGGATCTTTCCAGGGTCTGCATTTTCCCGTAGAGGAATTGCAGCCTTCCTTGCATTTCTCGAAAAGATTGAGATTTTCACGTTCAAAATCCTCGTCATAATGACAGAGGTAAGAATCGGTTCTGCCCTCGGCATCCTGCCTGCATACAAAAGTGCCGTCTCCGCACTGAGCATCCTCCTCACCTGAAAATGCTTCGGAAAAACACGAAATCATAAAAAACGGAAGAGCAAAAAACAGTAATATTTTTTTCATTTTTATCCCCATTATTTTTTTACCAATGGTTTATCGGACACAACGAATAGTTTTAAAGTTGTCGTGCCCCCCGCTCTTACCATCTAACAGCACAGAGGCGTAACCGAAACCTGCGATCCATGCTTGACCAGGTAATTCAGAATGTGACCAAAGCCAAATATTGCCATCACCAAGTCTGCTGTATTTTCCTGTCGAATCGAATCGGCATGTGCAGTCGGCAGGTGAGTAGCATTCATCATGACTATAACTATCGAGACAATCATCTTTTTCGCTGACTTTGCATTTTCCGCCGGTTTCTGTGGCAGGGCAGTTCTGGATAAGTGTTCTGAGTTCATCGATTGTGGGCAGTCGCCAATCGTTAAAACCGCCTTCTTTAAGTTTACTGCAGTAAGAACGAGCTTCCTCCCACTCAAACAACCAATCCATATCGTCATGCAAATTTGGATCCATACCAGCCAATTTGTCATTCTTGTACTTTTTTAGAAAAGACCATGTTATTCCGGATTCAGGGTCTGTCCACGGGTTGCATTTTCCTGTTGATGCGTTGCATCCGGCCTTACATTCTTCATATATTCCGTAGTGGGAGTGACTCGGCCAGCAAAGATATGATTTTTCTTTGCCGTCTGCAGGGTCTGTTCTGCAGCTGTATGTTCCGATTTCGTCGCAATGTTCGAACTCAGGAATAACGCTTTCATCATCTTTGCCGTAATCTTCGGAAGCAGTGCTGTCGGTATCCGAATCATCATCGGTGCCGCCGCATCCGATAAAAACGAAAACCGCGCATAAAGCCAAAATTAGAAAAAATTTCTTCATTTTGTCACCTCTGAAAAAGTTGATAATATCGAAAAATATTGAAGAAAATACTTGACAGGGATGAATCGGTGCGATGCTTTGTTAATGTGTTGTGTTGTGTTGTGTTGTGTTGTGTTGTGTTGTGTTGTGTTGTGTTGTGTTGTGTTGTGTTGTGTTGTGTTGTGTTGAACATCATTTTGTCTTCAAATTGAATCAACAAAAACGGGGAATTTTAGAAAGTTGCAGATGAAAGGCAAGTTTTTGATCTTACTCTTTCCACTTCTTAAAGATGAGGGAAGTGTTTATTCCGCCGAAAGCGGGCTCGATGTCAGAAAGTCGATTTCAGGATATTCCCTTGAATTCATCAACGGTGTCATGAGCATAATGTCGGCCGTGATCATCGTTTCATACCTGCTTTACACACTCGATCCGGCAGTCCAGGCACACTACGGTTCGAAAAACGTCTACGCGACGACCTTCTTCGTCATTCTCCATTCGTAGAAAAGAAGAGCGGAAGCCCGACAGACATAGTCTACAAGGACAGATTCCTTCAGATTTCGATCCTTGCGTGGATCGTTTCATTCCTGTTTTTCGCGTATTAAAGAGACTCAGAATAGATCGCTGTGACTTCCTGTCCGGTACAAAGAGAGAACAAGAACATCTTCCGAAATTTTGTAAATCAGAAGCCAGTCTGGTTCTTTATGGCA
>CACZFE010000190.1 GCA_902780365.1 uncultured Spirochaetales bacterium | reverse complement strand
ATCGTCACTTATATCCAGCATAAAAAAGAGCTGAAGATCATCGCTTCGATGCGCGAACTCCTTGACGACAAGCTCACCGTAACAGAAAAAATGGGAGAAATTACCGGAGAGACCACCGAAATCGACAAAATGGATATCGAAGACAAAATCACAGAGATCGAAATGCGTCGGATCGAGGTCGAAACAACGGTCGAAACAATAGAAGCCGCAGTAAAAAACGACATGGGTGAAGACAAAGACCCTGTTTTCGAGAGAGAAAAAATCGTTTCTGTCGATGATATCGAGAAATTTGCGGAATCCCTGACCGAAATCCACGGTGCATCAAAAGCCGAAAACAATTATCAGACATTGCGTTCAATAGTCGCACAGAACGAAATCGCTCTCGAAGAGGCAAAAGAGCGCGACTGGCTGAAATACATATCTCTCGAATACGACACAGACAACCGTAACGACAAACCTTCACGCGGATTTTCGATAGGTTTCGCGATTTCTATTCCAGGGTTCAAAAACAACCAGGCATCTCTTGTAAAAAAGAGGATAAAAGCTTTCGAGGACAATGCTGATTTCGAGTCAGACAACCGCCTCAAAAAAACAGAAGTCCGCACCGCACTTCTGCTCTTGAAACGCGAAATCAGGCAGTATAAAACTCTTGCCGAAAGAAAGAATAACATCGAAAAAAGCGGGATCCTCCAGAAATATTCGTCAATTGAAGGAGTAAACCCGATGATGGTAATTAAACTGAAGGAGAAAATACTGAAAAAAGAACTGAAACTGGCTGAACTGGAGCTCAAGATCTACGAAAAATACATAAATCTGGCATATCTTCTCGGAATTTATGAAGACGAATCAACCGGCAACTTTCTTAGCGGGAAAAATGAATAATGGCTGCACATGCTCAAACCGAAATTCCTTCAGTTCTCCAGAGGTTTGAGTTCAAATACCACATTCCGCGCTCGATGATCGAACCGATTTCCGACTTCGTAAAGGCATACTGCTTTCTCGACAAATATTCGGAAATGTCGCCGACAAAATTTTACAGGATAAACAATCTTTACCTTGACTCCCCTTTTCACACTTTTCTGAACAACAGACTGGAAAGGAAAGAACGGCGTTTCAACATGCGTATCCGCTCATACGGAGAAAATCCGAAGCCGCCCTACTTCTGGGAAATCAAGTGCAAACTTGGTGAGAACAGGCAGAAAATCAGGGCTAAAGTGAAATCGGACGAAATCGAGAAACTCTTCTATTCGCCGCGTGCTTCACTTGAACTCGGTTTTTCGGGTGCAGACGCTCAAAACATGGATTTTTTTCAGTCGCTCGCCCTTTCATACAACGCCGAACCGCAGATCATCACGCAGTATGACAGAATGGCATGGATAAGCGAGACAGACGAATATGCGAGAGTCACTTTTGACGCGAATCTCCAGTGTGCAGAAGAACACACTTTCAACGTCTTTCCTGACCAGACTAAAATGGAAAGTTACGACACGACAACGATTTTCAGGCACGACGCCCACTGCATACTCGAGCTTAAAGGCCAGGTTTCACACCTTCCGCTGTGGATGGTCGATCTTGTCAAGACTTTTGACCTCAAACGCGCCGCTTTCTCGAAGTTCAGATACGGTATGATGCGTGTTTTAAGAAACAACCATCCCGACAATGTATGGTTCAATGTTTTTGACCAAGGAGAAATATATGAATGATTTTCTGACAAACAACCTTTCCTCCTCATCGCTTTCATCGCTGAGCGTGATCTTTTCGGCGGCTTTGGCCTTTATCCTATCTGTTTCGATCGGTCTCACCTACATCAAAACTTTCAGGGGACTTTCCTATTCGCGCAACTTCGTGCAGGCCATAATGCTCTGCTCTATAATCACCTCAATGGTCATTCACGCAATCGGTGACAGCGTTGCAATAGGAATCGGAACTTTGGGCGCGCTTTCCATAATCAGGTTCAGAACGAATCTCAAGGATCCTCGCGACATCGTCTTCATGTTTGCAGCCCTTTCAAGCGGTATCGCCTGCGGAGTCGGCGCATACTTTATGGCTTTTGTCGGCATTCTCCTTTTCAACATCGCTGCTTTCATCCTCTATCTCTCACAGCTCAGCAAAGTCTCCTACTTCGACGGAATTTTGCGTTTCAACATCGGTAGTGATGAACTTGATATTCAGAAAATGGCAGAAATCCTGAAAAAGCACTGCAAGGTCTTCGCCCTCATCACTTTGAAGGAAATCGCTGTCGGTGAAAGGCTTGAATACGCTTACCATATCAAAATGAAGCCGAAATCAACTTCGGAAGAGCTTGTGAACGAGCTTAAAAAAGAGATCCCGGCAATGCAGAATGTCTCACTTCTTTTACAGGAAACAACAGTAGAGCTTTAAAAAGATGAAAAACGAAAAAACTCGGAAAATCATAGAGATCTTACTTTTTATTCTTTTATTTATTGTAATATTTTCAAGAGTTTATCTTGAAACAGCAGTGTTCGCGAAGAAGCCTTTCTTCTCATATTTCGTAGCAACGCATCACTGCGCGTGGTTCACTTTCGTCTTCTTTTATTTCGCTCTCTGCGCACGCTATATTTTAGGCTTGAAACCAGAAAGAATACCATACCTTACCCTATTCAGCCCGGTGATTTTCATTCCGCTTCTCCACGCATTGATTTCCGGCTCGAAACTTAAACTGCAGTATATACGCGGTGACTTTTCCAAAGCGCTTTTCGACATTCTCACACTCTACAAATTCAGTGAACATGACACTTTTTTCTTCTTCGAGATGCTTGCTCTGCTCCTTATTTTCGCAGTTCTGAGCTACATTGTATCACGCAGCGTTTTGAGGACAGTTCTCAACATAATTATAGGCTTTTACGGCAGCATGTTCCTTGCAGGGTTGCAGCTTTTCGGCGTCGCACCGCGAACAAAGGCATACTTTCCGCTGCACACGGTTTTCAGGAACCACATTCTGCTTTCTTTAGTCTATTTCACAGCCGTGATACTGGCGTTTACGATATGCTTCTTTCCTGAGATCAAAACTCTTTTTAAACGCGATCTCAAACCTTTCGCCATAGCTTTGACAGTTGGAATCATTTCCGCACTCGCCGTACTTTTCGTTATTTCATTTAAATTCAAGCCGCTTAATACCGCCGATTTCATCCTTCTCTCCGTTGTCTGGACGACACTTGTAATATCGGCTGTTTTATTGAAAAAAGGAACGAATCTGCCTGGCAGTCGTTTTTTTCCGATATTGTTCGCTTCGGTTTCGCTTGTTTTGATATTAGGAATAATATTCAGAAATAAAGTTTTTGTCTAAAGACCGCTCACGATCTTCCACTTTCCGTCTTCTTTGACGAATTTCATCTTGTTGTTTTCGGAAACTTTCTGGTTCGTCATGCCGTCAGGCTGTGTAAAAGCATTTTCCTCCGTTGTCGGAATCGAACTTTTCATCTTGAAGCGCACTTCGTAGAAATAAATCAGTTCAGCCTTATCCTCGGCTTCATTGAAGAAAAGATCCTTGATTATGCAGGTAATATTGACCTTTTCAAGGCTGTGGT
>CACZFE010000189.1 GCA_902780365.1 uncultured Spirochaetales bacterium | reverse complement strand
AGAGACGGCGAACTTCTTCTTGCGCTTGCCCGACTTGCCGTACTTGTCCATGACGATTTCGTAATGGTGGTACAGCTCGCGCGCGTACGCGATGAATTCCTCGCCCTCGTTGGTGAGCGATACGCCGCGGCTCGTGCGGTTGAAGATGAGGATGTTCATCTCGTCTTCGAGGTCGCGGATGGCGGCCGTGAGCGACGGCTGGGATATGTAAAGCTTCTCGGCAGCCTTGTTGAAGGAGCCGGTTTCTGCAATTCCGATGGCGTAACGTAGCTGTTGGAGGGTCATACCTTTCCTCGCAATCAAAATTTCCTATTGTTTATATAGGGAAATATAGAATAAATCGTTTTCGCCATCAAGCGGTTTATTATAGAAAAAACCTATAACAGGCTATTGAAGGCTTGCTATTCCCGTTATAGGCGTTTTATGCTACTTTTTAAGGTATCTCAGATTTTTCTCAAGCCGGGTGTAAATCAGCGGATCGATTTTGTTGCTGTAGTAGTCTTCATCGTCGTTTCCCATGGTGATTTCCCGGCTGCCGCAGTTCATGATGAACGAAAATTTGTCGCTCAGCATATTTTCAGTCTCTATGTCAAACTGGTAAAAGCCGTTTCCGTCAGACTCGATTTCAAGAATATCGATATGATTCCCGTTTTGTGAGAATTTGCGGTCAAGTGTTGAATCTGATTTGATATTTTCGTAATTGTCGGCGCTGCAGACATGCGACGAGATCACACGGAACCAGTATTTGAATCCGCCGGTTTTTTTCTCGTTTCCGGTGTTGCGCTTGTCGCCGATTTCAAAATACTGCCAGCCGTCTGCAGTTGTTACGAAAGCCGGATGCTGCTTGCCGAGCGGCTGGAAAACGGCGAAAGAGTAGAAACCCATGTTGTCGGTATGACCGATGTAGGGTTCGAAATCTGCGGAACGGCTTTCAAACTCGAAAGTGACAAGAGTTCCCGACGGAAGCCAGATTTTGTAGAGGTCGGTATCGGCAGTATCGTCCGCCGGTTTCGCTATTTCACCGGCATAGGCGTTCCCTTCCGTGATCTCAAAGGCATCGAAAGTCGATTCGTTCGGCTCGGTTTCTCTGATATAGTCCATCGAATCTATGAATTTTGTATGTTCGCAGGCTGAAAGAATTATCAAAATCAGTAAAAAACAGAAATATTTCAGAAAATTTCCGGTCAAAACAGATCTCCTCAAAAAACATGACAATTATTCAGATAAATCGGCGAAAGTAAATATAAATTTTGCTTATATTTGGTATTTACAAAAAATATATTGTGAGTAAAATAAGGTGTTTTTGTTGGTTTTAGGAGAGAAAAATGAAAAATTTCGCTTTGATTTTTACTTTGATGCTTTGCCTTGTTTTCACGGCGTGCGCATCAGATGAAGAAGATTCCTGTGTTACTGCTTTTGACTGTCCTGACGGTTACTCCTGTATTGATTCAATCTGTCGTCCGCCGGCTGCGGAAACCGATACCGATTCTTCTGAAAACGGCAACAGCGATGTTACTGACACTTCAGATACATCCGAAATTCCTTCAAACGGCGAATCAGACGAAGAGCTTCCCGGCGAAAATGACGGCGATACAGCTGAAATTCCGGACGATATTACCTCTTGTCCTAATGCATGCAGCGGTTTCGGCGAGTGTAATTTTGAAACCGGAAAGTGTACATGTGACGAAACACATCAGGGCGAAGACTGTTCGGAATGCAAGGACGGTTACCATCTTGAGGCTGAAGATGACGACGAAGACGGCGATCCCGACGTCCGTTCATGCGTGCCAAATCTGACCTGTAATCCCAATCCGTGCAACAATAACGGATGCAGGGAAGAGGGTGATACAGTCAAATGCACATGTACTGCCGCAAGTCATTCGGCAGGAAGATGGTGCGATGAATGTGCCGAAGGTTATGCAAAAAGCAATCTTGACGGCAAGTGCAAAGAAGACTGCACAATCAAGACCTGCACGGCACCGCAGAAATGCGGAATGGATTACACGACAAACGAAGCCGGCTGCAATCAGTGCGAAAACGAGTTCTATTCGGGTGCTGACTGCAAAAGCTGCGATGCCGAACACTTCTGCAACGGTCACGGAACGGTTTGTGTCGTTGAGGGCGGCAAGGAAAAATGCACCTGTGAGCCTGCTTACGGCGGAGAAAAGTGCAATACCTGCGCAAACGGATATTTCCAGAGCAACGGCGTCTGCATAAAAAGTTGTGATGTAAACAAGTGTTTCCAATCGCATCAATGCTCCGGAACTTCAGCGTTGGGAATAGAAATGACAAGTACTGTCAGCGGACACGGAACATGCAGCAATACGACAGGCGAATGTCTGTGTGATTCTGGTTGGAAGACAGGGACCTCAAGTCTTGGAACAGGAACTACTGTTCAATGTGGTGCTTTAATAACAGTTTTTGAAACTCTCAATAATGTTGAATGTACGATCTGTGATAAAAACAATCCGCCGTCGCAATATGCATCGTCAGGATGTCCGCAGAGTCAGACTGAAGATACGAGTTTATGTTCGTCTGTTCTGTCAACTTTCTGCGGTCCCTACGGATCATGCTATTACAAGCCGGACGGCGAACACAAACTTTACTGCGTATGCTCTTCAGGCTATCACCTTGACAACGGCAATGAATTAACAGGTTACTGCACGGCTGACGAATAATCCGCTTTTTTCTTGACCTTCTAAATTTCAGGTATATAATCCGGCGTTAATGTTTTTTTAAGAGGTGAAAAATGAAAACGTCGAATTCGAGCGAACTTACAGAATCCCAGGCTAAAGTTTTAAAGACAATTTTGGATTTTATTAAGGAAAACGGTTATTCTCCGACCGCGAAGGAGATTTCTGAGATCCTGCACATCACGCAGACTTCGGTCTTCGAACAGCTTGAAAGGCTTGAGAAAAAAAGGTATATAACCCGCCAGAAGGGTGCAGCCAGAACTATCGGTCTCCTGAACCAGCCTGAAAACGAAAAGTCTGTTAAAAAGAGCGAAGCCGTAAAACTGGTAAAGGTCCCTGTTATCGGCACGATCGCTGCCGGAGTTCCGATTTTTGCCGATGAAAACATGGAAGGAGAGATCCTTGTTGACGAAAGCAACATCGGGAAGGGGAGGTTCTTCGCTCTCAGAGTCCGCGGCGACAGTATGATAAACGCCGGGATCAACAACGGCGATTTAGTCATAATCAAGCGCCAGCCTCTTGCAGAAAACGGCGACATAATAGCGGCTCTAATCGACAGTGACGCGACCTTGAAACGCCTTTCACTCAGCAATGGCGAGGTTTTCCTTCTTCCTGAAAATGATAAATATTCTCCGATAAACGTCACCTGCCGCGAGGATTTCAGGATCCTCGGCAAAATGGTCACGACCGTCACGGTCATGTAATCCGAAAATTCAATTGTTTTGACAACCTTGTGAATACTGCTAAAATAAGCGGTTTTTTTGTGAGGTGTGCAAATATGAAGAGTATCGTCAAGTATTTATTTGTTCTAATGCTGCTTTCCTTCCCCTTCATGCTCGTTGCAGATGAAGACGAC
>CACZFE010000188.1 GCA_902780365.1 uncultured Spirochaetales bacterium | reverse complement strand
TCAAAAAAGGGGATACTCTGAGTTCTTACATCAAAAATTTTAAAAAGAGTTCGCACGGAGAGAGCAGGATCGTGAATATTTACAAGGAACGGTTCCAGATCCCGCTTCTTTTCGGAATAATAGTCTTTTTTGTCTACTATCTTCTCTCTTTTGCGGGACGGGGAGGCAAACATGAAAAATAGGTTCTCGTTTCTATTGATTTTTGTGCTTATGCCATTGTTTTTACAGGCATTTTCTCTTTTTGAAAAAGAGGCGCCCGAAAGCCGTGAAGGGAGAAAAAAATATGCCGTCGGAGAGATGGAAGAAGCCGAAAAAGAATTCGATAAGGCGACGAAACGGCTTGAGAACAACGCAGAAGCATATTACGACTTGGGAAATGCGCTTCAAAGTCAGCAGAAATTTGAAGAGTCGCTCGAGGCTTACAAAAAATCGCTCGAAACAGGAAAAACGACTGAAAATCTCCGCTCGAAAATATTCCACAACATGGGAAACTCGTTTGCAGGGCTCGGAAAATATCAGGATGCCGAAAAATTTTACATGAAATCGCTCGAAGAGGAACCGAGCAAAGAATCTGCCGAAAACCTTGAAATTGTTAGAAGAATTATCGCGCAGCAGAAAGAGCAGGAAGAACAGCAGAAACAGCAGCAGGAAAACCAGGATCAGCAGGATCAAGAAAATAAAGAGCAGAATCAGGAACAGCAGGATCAGGAAGAAAAGGAAAAACAGGACGAAAAAGAACAGAATGAGAATCCTGACAATGAGCAGAAAGATGAACAAAATCAAGAGTCTGCCGAACAAAATGATGAAAATAACGAAGGAAACGATAACGAACAGAATTCCGGCATGAACGACGAAGACAACGAAACTCAGGACGAAGAAAACCAGAGTTCAGCCGCAGAAGCCGAAGAACAGGACGATGAGCAGCAAAACGACGACAAACCGAAGGAAAGCTCTGTTCTGAAGCAGTTCAAGCAGCGGAAAAATTTGCAAATATCTCCTTTCATGCTAAAGAAGGAACAAAAGTCGGATAGTGATCAGACTTGGTGATTTTTGAGGGAAAAATTGAGTGATTTTATTATAAAAAAAATGGTCTTTGCGGCATTGATTTTATTGCCGTTTTTCGCTTTTGCGCAGTCGATAACGCTTTCGACTGACAGCGAGATAGTCCAAACTGACGCTCTTTTCGGATTCGTTCTCACGGCGGAAGGTTCGTTCGATTCGATCGAAGAACCCGATTTTGCCAATTTTACAGTCGAAAACCGCTCGCAGTCTCAGTCAAATTCGATAAGCATAATCAACGGAAAGTTCGAGAAAAAAAGCTCAATTACTTATTCCTATGCTCTGCGTGCCGAAAAAGCCGGTGTTTTTGAGATCGGCCCGGCAACGCTGAAAGTGAAAGGGAAAACTATAAAGTCGAACAAAGTTACGATAACTGTGACAGGGCAGGGCAGCGGCAGTACTCAGGCAAATTCAAACAGTGCTCAGAATGCGCCTCAAAACGAAGCAGAATCAGATGCAACAGATGAAAACTATTATGAAAAACGCGCAAGCTCGCTGATGTCGCCTTTAAGTGAATGGGAAAAGAAAACACCTGATTATTTCATCAGAACTATCATAAATCCCGCAAACGATCTTTATGCCGGCGAACCGCTTAGTGTCAGCTACTACCTTTTTGTAAAGCCGAATTCTATAAGCGACGTCAATTTCTACAAACTTCCAGTTTTCGAGAACTGCTGGAAAGACGAGAAAGCGGAAACGCGGCTTAATTTCAAGAGGTTGAGCATTGACGGAAAGGTTTATGACTATGCGCCGATAAAAACCTACATTCTGATTCCCGACGGAACAACCGGTACGATTGAAGGAACGCAGATGATAATGGATGTCATCACAGGTTCGTTCTTCTCGACGCGGAAAGTCACTATTTCTTCCGTCGGCGTTAAAGTTCCGCTCAAGCCTATGCCTGAAAAAGAGATGCATAAAAACGGCGTTTTTGGCGATTTTCAAGTTTCGGCCGATAAAAAATCTTTGATGCTTGGAAAAGATAACATGCTGGAAACAATGACTTTTTCGATCAAAGGGTGCGGAAACTTCCAGGATGCTGAAATAGCACTCGAAGATAATCCGAATCTCAAGATTTTCTCGCCCGAAATCACCTCCTCGGTTTCAGTAACTCCGAAGGGCTACTGCGGGACAAAAACCTACAAGTTCATGATGAAAGGTTTAAAAAAAGGGGAGACTTCGATAAAAGTTAAAGCGTTCGATTTTTTCAGCAGGGATAACGGCTGGCAGAAACCAGAAATTTCCGATATAAAAGTTTCGGTCAAAGAAGTCCCGGGTGTTGAGGAAGAGGAAAAGGTTCCGGTCGCTCATTCTTTCGAGCTTTTAAAGGAGCTTCCGGCAAATGTGAAAAAATATGAGATCAGCCCGCTCACCGAAAAAAAATGGTTCAGACTCGCGATACTCATTCCGTTTGCGATCATGCTTGCCGCGTTTGTTATCCGCATGAAATATACCCTTAAATCCCGTCACGTTCTTTCGATGAGTGCTAAAATGGGAAAATGGAGGGATAAAATTCAGAAGTCCAATGATTGCAGTGAATTGCTGAATAATTTTTACGATGCTCTTGAAGAACTTTACAACATCAGACTAAAAGGCGAACGTATCAATGCAATGAAGCAGAAATATGATGGCAAAATTGACAATATAGCCGATTTCGTAAGGAAAATCGAAGAGATATCGTATTCTGGAATGTCGAATGCCGACATCTCGGAATTGAAAAACGAGGCGGTAAAGCTCCTTGATCCGAGAGGTCTGAAAAAATGACGAAAAAAATATTTTTAACTCTCATTATTCTTTTTTCTGCCGTGCTTTTTGCCGAAGACGGATTTTCGCTTTACATAAAAAAAGACTATTCCGGTGCATACAACGCTTTTTACCGGAATCTTGCGGGAGATTGGAATGATCCGCTTTATTCCTATAATCTGGGGGTAACATCAGAGGCCTTGGGAAGAAAAGGGGAAGCTCTCTATTTTTACCTGCAGTCGCTTCAAAACGCTCCGGATTTTCCCGAAGCTAAAAACAATCTGGAAATAGTGATTTCAGAGCTCGGGGTTACTGTCCCGAAAGTGCTGACGACACCTGTTTTTGCGCTTGACTGGCTGCTCATACTCTTTTTTGTTTCGCTTTATGCGTTCGCGCTGCTTATCGTCATGATATGCTTCAAGAGTGACTGGCGGCTGAAGATAATGCTTCTTCCGGTGTTTCTGGTCATGTGCGTTAGTGCATCGCTCTACTACATGAATTACAACGGGAATTTTAAGGAGAATTGGGCTGTTGCAGTAAAAAGCGAAGTGCTTCGAAGCGGTCCCGATTCATCACTTGGCGAAATAGGCAAAGTCAAAGAAGGAGAAATAATGACTATTGTTTCCTCAAGCGGTCAGTGGTATAAAATCAAAAGTTTTCAGGACAATGTCGAGGGATGGGTCGAACTTGGCTCGATCCGCGCAGTTAAGAGAGGAGCTCTATAATGAAAAAAATATCTGTTTTTATTGTT
>CACZFE010000187.1 GCA_902780365.1 uncultured Spirochaetales bacterium | reverse complement strand
TTTCTCTCGCTTTGCCGATCCCTTTGACTTTCGCAAGGGGAAAATCGAGCCTTCCTTTGCGCAGTTCTCGGTTGAAAGTGATCGAAAAACGGTGTGTCTCGTCGCGTATTGCTTTCAGAGTCATCGCGAAAACTGTGTCCTGAAGCACGAGTTCGTTGCCGAGCCCGTCGATCAGGAGTTCCATTCCTTTGACATTGTGCCTGTCCTTGATTATCCCTGCGACTTTTACAGCGCCGTTGATGACCGAATTTACAGATGAGACCTGGCCTTCGCCGCCGTCGATGAGAAGTAACGACGGTTTTTCGAGCGAGTTTTCCTCCCAGCGTTTGAGAAGACGAGCCGCGACTTCTCGCAGACTTCCGAAATCATCGACACCTTTGACGGTTTTGATTTTGTATCTGCGGTATTTCTTTTTGTCGAATCTGCCGTTTTCCCACCAGACTGCTCCTGCGACGTTGTATTCGCCGTAAAGTGTCGAAATATCGAGGCAGAGTATCGACGAAACTTTTGTTTTCAGGAATTTCGAGATGACCGAAAGCGATTTGTTCGTTTTTTCGGTGTCGTTCAGGAAAACCCGTATGTTCTGGTCAATGTTCGTCTGAAGCATTTTCAGTATTTCGCCGCCGAAAGACCCTGTTTTTCTGATGTTCCGCTGCAATATTGCCGACAGTTCCTCTTTTGAAAGCGTTTCGGGGAAAAGAAAGATTTTGTCGGGCATGTCGCGCCCTGAATAGAACGAGGTGAGAAAGGTCGAAACCCAGCTTTTCATGTCCTCGAAGATTCCTGATGCCGAGAAGGATTTGAGGGAAAGCATTTTTCCTTCGCTGTATCTTGCCGCCGCCGCGAAAAGAAGGTCTCCGAGACGCTTGAAGCAGAAGAAATCAGCTGCGCCGCTTCCTGAAAATTCTACGGAGTATTTCCGCTTGATATCAGGAAGAAGTGTCAGTAAATCCCGTAACTTGGCTGCTTTTTCAAAATTCAGGGCTTCAGCGTTCGAAGCGATTTTTTCCTGAATTATCCTTGAAATTTCGTTCCACTTTTTCCCTTGCAGGATCTCGATAGTGTTTTTCACGTTCTCAAGATATTTTTCACGGTCGGCATCTTTTCTGCACGGTGCAGGGCAGAGGCCGAGCTCGAAGTTTATGCACCCTTTCGGACGCCTGTTCGAGCAGTATTTGAGCGGATAAAGCGCCTGGATCAGCGATTTCAGCGAGTTCATAAGGTTTATCTGTGTGAAAGGACCTCTGAAATATTTGAGTTTTTTGCTTAGGCGTCTTGTAGAGATGAGGCGCGGCCACTCTTCGTCGGTAACAGCCAGATAAGGATAAGTTTTGTCGTCCTTGAGGTCGATGTTGAAAAGCGGCTGCCTGTTTTTTATGAGCAAGTTTTCGAGAACGAGCGCCTCGGTTTCCGAATTCGTGAGGATGATCTCGACGCTTCCCGCCTTTTTCACGAGCGTTTCGACCATAGGTCTGCTGTCGGTTCCCGAAATATACTGCGAAACACGCGCCCGAAGATTCTTAGCCTTGCCGATATAGATGACTTTTCCGAGTTTGTTTTTGAACTGATATACTCCAGGCGTTTCGGGCAGTTTTTTGAGCAGGTTTTCGTCAATGATGTAGGAATTTCCGGTGTTTTCTGGTATTTCCAAAGATGACCTCGGTGAAATGCCGTTAAGAAGGTTAGTCGGCGTTGCGGACGCAGATCGTGGAATACATTGTTCCGCTTTTTGTGTTTCCGTTTATCAGACCGGAAGAAAAGTCAACTCTCCATGCGTAAGCATCGTTTGCGTAATAAGTATAAGTGGTCGATGTCCAGAAGGTTCCTGAAGTTATTCCGTCAGGGAAATATGAATAGGGAGCTGATGATTTACTGAAATCCATAAGGGAAGCGAGTTCGTTTTTGTTCGGGAGTCTCCAGTCGTTATATCCTGCATATTCAAGGGTTTCGCAGTATTGCAGAGCCTGCTGCCAGGTTGTTTTTGTAGAGGCATCGTTCGGGGAATATGCTTTGTAATTTTTCTGCCATATCAGCCCTGTTGCCGAATCGGTGACGATTTCATAAACGATATCGTTATAAGTTATTGTTTCTGTTGAGAAATTACCAACAGGCAAAGGTTCTCCGTGGACACATTTTACATAGCTTTTTTGCGTGCTGGAGGATGAGAATACTCCCAAGTTGCCGTTGTAAAAGTAGAGAACGAAGTTTTGGGATTCGCTTCCTCTGTTTTGTGAGCTCCAGAATGGAGTCGAGGCTGCCGATATTGAAGGCATCGTCGAAAATACTTCGGAATCAACTGCGAAGCCGTAATTGCTGTTGTTGACGATCGTCAGCAGTTCGTGAGGTCTGGGCAGTCTCCAGTAACCTTTAGCCTTTCCGCCGTATTCCAGGTTACTGCAATGGGACGATGCTTCAGAGTATTTCAATGTCCAGTAGTCCTGAGTCCATTCAAGGCCGGTATTGTTATCGGCAATAATGGCGGCTCCTGTTGTAAAATTCTGGTGAGTACAGGCTTTTGGATCCGCATCATTCGCATAGTAGGCATCCTGACCGAAGAAATCTGAATCAGTGTCGGAGCAGGTTATCGGTGTGCCGTTGGTTGCATTGTAGCATATTGTTTGTCCTGTGCAGATATTGCCGAGCCTTTTCTGCGTGACAGGTTCCGTGTCATTATCATCGTCAGGTCCCGTTGTGTCGGTGGCATCGGAATCGTCATTGTCGATATCCGGCATGTCTGAATCGGTCATATCGTCATCTGTTATAGCTGTATCCGCAGGGTCGTTATCCTCATCCGGTTGTTCTGATATTGTGTCGCTGTCGTCGGAATCGTCATCGTCATTATCTGTTATAGCTGTATCCGTTGTGCCGGTGTCATTATCCGGTTGAACTGGAGCTGTGTCGGTGTTGTCGGAATCCGGATCGTCTGCGCGCTGCCATCCCGCAGTACTTCGCCGGTCCCGTCCGTATACGCATCCCTTCCGATCCTGACAAGGCTCTCCGGAAACTCGGGCGCCGAAACTTGTGTATAGCCGAAGGCCTGGTCCCCGATCGTCCTTGTCCCTTCCGCAAGATGCACTGTGCTGAGCGCCCCGCAACTGAAAAATGCAGTATCGCCGATCTCCTTAACGACCGGCAGCGAGATCTCCGTTAAGCCGGCGCAATTAGAAAATGCCCCCTTTTTGATCTCCTCAAGTTCTGTCTCCTGACCGAATGTGACCTCTGACAGCTGGCTGCAGGTATAAAAAGCATGATCCCCGATCACTTTGAGTGATCCCGGAAGACTGACGCTCTTCAGGTTCCCGGCCTCGCTGAAAGCATATTTTCCGATCGACTCTGTCCCCTCCGGGACAGCATAAGCTTCATCTGCCCTGTTTGTGGGATATCTGACCAGCTCCGTCCCTTCCGCATTGAACAGAACGCCATCTTTCACGGTGTAATTCTCATTCTCTCCGCTCTCATCAAAAGAAGAAACGCCGCCGTAGAAAGCCTCCGGATCGATATAGCGGAGGCTTGGTGTCACAACAAAAGGTGCTTCCCCGAAATCTCCCATACTTTT
>CACZFE010000186.1 GCA_902780365.1 uncultured Spirochaetales bacterium | reverse complement strand
AGCAAGCCAGTCAGCCGGAGCTCCGCTTGTTTTGCCTGAAGATGTTGTCGTGAAAGGATCCGTGACTTTGCCTGAACTCAGTCCGAGCATTAAATTGCCGGCTGTAGGCTTTATTACGTTGCCGAGTTTGGAAAGAAGTCCGTTCGAGCCTGTATGTACTGCAACGTTGCTGCCGTTTGGCGCCGATATCTTAGCCTCGATAAGTCCCCATTCGTTCGAATCTTCAGTAGTCGTATTGCAGATTCCGATAGCTTTCGCGTAATCAACAGGGTCTGTTGAATTTGCCGCGATATTGGAATCGCAGATGTAGCTCAGTTCACCGCTGTATTTGCAGATGTGTGTTGCGATGCTGTCGTCCCATGCCTCTTTCGGATTCGGGCAGTTTTCGGTCGTTTCGCAGCAGTCTGTGCATGCTCCGTGGCCGTCGCCGTCGAAATCGGTTCCGTCGTCCACGATACCGTTGCAGTCGTTGTCTATTCCGTCAGCGCAGAGTTCTTCTCCGATCTCGTTTACCGGAAGGACTTCGCCTTCACAGTGACCCCAGCTTCCGTCATCTTTGCAGGTCCTGATTCCAGCTCTGCAGGGACCGACGTTTTCGGTTTCAGGTGCGCCCTGGTAGGGACAAGTCTGTTTTTTACCTGGAGTGCAGCTGCCTGTTATCGGATCATCGTCTCCGTCCTGTTTGCCGGAAGTTTCTGAATCACCGCTGTCGCCTGAATCGGGATTGCTGCCGGAGTCTCCGGAATCGCTTCCGTCGGAATGTCCGCTGTCTCCGCTGTCACTGCTGTCAGAACCGTTTGTGCAGATTTTTCTTTCCTGGTCACATGCGTAGCCGAGCGGGCAGTCGAAGTTCGATTCACAGCTTTTGCCGGAAGCGGACCCTGAATCAGCGAAATCCTCATCGTCACCGCCACATGAAATAAGACAAAGCATAAAAATAGAGAGAATCAATGCAGTTTTAAATAATTTCATGTTATCCTCCTATAAAAAAACAATCATATAATTCTAAAGAAAAGTGAGAAAAATATCAAGGATGTTTTTGTGAAAAAAATAGTGCTTAGTATTGTCCTGTTCCGGCTTTTGCAGGTTTCGGAAGCCATTTGAAGCCGTCAAGAAGAACTGTAGAATCGTAGGAATGGTCTGGGCCGTAGCCGACAGTTCCCTGTTCCCAGAGAGCGAGTCTCAAAGTGATCGTTTCGCCGGGAACTACGTTTCCGCGTGTCGTGAGCCAGCCGGTTCCGCCTGCACCGAGAGAATCAAAGCCTGTGCCTTCAAGAAGAGTTTTCCCTTGTGTGCAGTTTGCGGCGTACGAGGAGCCGTCATTCGGATTGCATACCATGAAAAGCCCTTCAGGAGCAAGGTCGACGCCTACAAAGTTGTCTTTATAGTCTTTTGCAAGATTTTTGTCGGTGGGATTCTGGAATTCATCATCAGGGTATTTTGAGTTATGTTCCGAATCAAGCAGAGCGATGAAGAAATCATTGAAGTTGCTCGGACTGCAGGCTGTTCCGGGATATTCGGCCGAGAAGAAAAAGAGGTTGAACTGGAAAGCCCTTGCATTTGCAGGAGCCTTTATTTTGAGGGTAAGCATGATCGGATCCTGAACGGCAGGGATCGTTTTGCCGGCGCATTGGTCGGCAAGTCCGGTTTCAATAGGTATGTTGTTGTTGCATACCGGAGATTTCGGAACAGCACAGTCTTTCATCATGTTTATCCAGTCTGAAGGAACTTCGCTTGCGGTTTTCATATCGCCGTAAGTAGTGTCCATTTTTGCGCATCCTGCGCTTTTTGTCGGGTGATTCCACGGACCTGTCGAAAGAATTGCTATTTTCGAGCCTTCTTCCGGAACGATATTGTTTCCGAATTTCGGTTCTGCAGCAAAAGTCTGATAGTCGCTTTCAAAATAGGGCATCGGAAGACTCGGTCTGTTGCTTTTTGTCAAACTGCAGTTGTCTTTTATGTTTTCTGTCACAGCCGGTCCTGCAAGCGAGATTTCCGCCGATACGAGCTGGCTTCCGCAGATACCCATTGCATGTGCAAGTTTTACAGCGTTACCCGGATAATCTCCGATAACGAGAGCTGAGTCTTCACTGTCGCATGAAGTTTTTTCGTCGATTTCGCCGTTGCAGTTGTCGTCAACTTCGTTGTCTTCTATTTCCGCAGAATGAGGATTTATTGTCGCCGGATCGTATCCTTTGCAGTCTGCGGCTGCTTCACAGCAGTCAGAGCATGAGCCGAATCCGTCACCGTCGAAATCGGTTCCGTTGTCTATTATTCCGTCGCAGTCGTTGTCTATGCCGTCAGAGCAGAGTTCGTTTCCGATTTCGTTGACCGGTTCGTATCCGCCTTCGCATTTGCCCCACGTTCCGTCATCTTTGCAGGTTCTGACTGCTGCTTTGCAGGGGCCTACATTTTCAGTTTCCGGTGCACCCTGATACGGACAGGTCTGCTTTTTGCCAGGAGTGCAGCTTCCTGTTATCGGATCGTCGTCGCCGTCCTGTTTGCCGGGATTGCCGGAATCACCGCTGTCGCCTGAATCGGGAACGCTGCCGGAATCACCGCCGTCCTGATTGCCTCCGTTGCCGGATTCTGTTGCGCAGATTTTCTTTTCGGGATCACAGACATATCCTATCGGACAATCGAAATTCGATTCGCAGGACTGGCCGCCGCCTTGACCGCCGCCTTCATTTTCGTCCTCATCACCGCCGCACGCGACAAGGCATAATATCAAGAATGCAAAAACCGAAAAAAAGTTGAAAAATTTCATTATAACCTCCAAAAATCAACACACTAAACAAGTAATTATTGTTAAAATCATGAAAAAATCAAGGCAGAGTTGCACCTTGTGTCGGGATAACGATTCTAATCGATAAGAACGATTCGCGCCGTCGATATATCGATTTCGATATTTCGAGATTTAGACCCAATTTTTCGGCGCGTCGAACTTGATCGACAAAAACGGGATAAAATGAAAATTGGCAGTGAAAACAAAAAGTGCTATATTGCCCCGTTTTCTGTTTTTGGAGCGAGCTATGGAAAAAAATTCTTTAATTTTTATTGCAGGTCACAAAGGACTAGTCGGAAGCGCGATCATGCGCGAACTCAAATCAAAGGGTTATAATAATCTGATTTTTAAAAGTTCAGCCGAGCTTGATCTCAGCAACCAGGCCTCGACGGAGCGTTTCTTTGCCGAAACCAGGCCGGAGTATGTTTTTCTCGCGGCAGCACGTGTCGGCGGGATCGGTGCGAACAATGTCCGCCGCGCCGAAATGATTTACTACAACCTTATGATCGAATCCAACGTGATTCACTGTGCTTGGAAATACGGCGTAAAAAAGCTTCTTTTCCTCGGTTCAAGCTGCATCTATCCAAAGTTCGCGCCGCAGCCTATGAAAGAGGATTTCCTTCTCACGAGTGAGCTCGAATACACGAACGAGCCTTACGCGATCGCCAAAATCGCAGGTCTCAAACTTTGTGAATCATTCAACATCCAGTACGGCACGGACTTCATTTCGGCTATGCCGACCAATCTCTACGGCGAAAACGATACTTTCGACCTTGAAAACGGTCATGTTCTGCCGACAATGAT
>CACZFE010000185.1 GCA_902780365.1 uncultured Spirochaetales bacterium | reverse complement strand
GCCAAATACAAAGGCAAAACAACCAAGGAAATCAAGCCTGTATCCCTTTTTTCGTTTCAGAAGAGGGGTTTCGAGGCGCTCGATTTCGGAATGGATGTAACCAAAAAAGGATTTAATATTTATGTCGCCGGAGATGCGGGAAGCGGAAAGACTTCGAATGTAAAAAAATATATCGAAGATGTTGCAAAACATCTTCCTGTTCCCGATGATGTCCTCTATGTCTTCAACTTCGAGGACTATGATTCGCCGAATATGCTTTTTATGAAGGCTGGAAGCGGCGAAAAGTTCATCAAGGACATGAACGAGCTGCTTGAAGGATTTATCGAGCAGATCCCGAGGCAGATGGAGAGCGAGAATTTCGAAGGGCTTCGCGCCGAAGTTGCCCAGACTTACCGCGACGCGATGCAGAAAAGTTATAACGAACTCGAGGCGGAGGCGGCCAAACTCGATTTCGCGCTGAGTTCGACCGAAAACGGTCTCGTTCTCAATCCTATTGTCGACGGAAAGCCTATAGACCGCGAGAAATACGAGTCGCTTGACGAAAAGGATAAGGAAAAAATCAGGAAAAACGAAAGCGCGCTTCAGGAAAAGCTCATCGCTTACTTCCATCAGGACAGAAAAACCGAAAAGGAATACAAGGAACAGATGAGCGAACTGCAGCGTACAACTGTAAAAAAGATAATTTCCGAGCCTTTGAGCGACCTCTCGAAAAAATACGGCAAAAACGAAGGGATCAACGAATATCTGGATTCCATTGCGGAATTTACGGTGAATAACTTCAACGATTTCTTCACTTACCGCGATTTTCTCGAAGGCAAGGCCGATCCGATGAAGACTCTGATTCCCGATTTCAAGGAATACAAGGTCAATCTCCTTGTCAACAACAAGGATCTGAAGGGAGCTCCGGTAATTTACGAGACGAATCCGACATTCCAGAACATAATCGGCTATTTCGAGTATGAAGAAAGCCATAATTCGCTTTTCACTGATTTCACAAGGCTGAAACCCGGCGCTCTGCACCGCGCCAACGGCGGTTTCCTGATCATCCAGGCAGACGATATCCTTAAAAACTACTATGCGTGGATAGCTTTGAAACGCGCTGTCCGCAACAGATTCATAAAAATCGAGGATATGGATGCCGATTTCAAATACCGTGTGATCACTGCGCCTAATCCGGAGCCTGTTCCGCTTGAGATAAAGGTCGTTCTCATAGGTGACGAGGAAATATACCACCTGCTTTACGAACGCGACCCTGAGTTCAGACGCATTTTCAAGGTAAAAGCTGATTTTGAGTCGGTTGTAGATGTCAACGCTTCCTCGACCGATACTTTGATCGGTTTCATTTCAAGGATCGTCAACGAGGACTGCGAGCTTCCGTTCGATCTTTCGGCGATAAGAAGACTGCTTTTCTACAGTTCCAGACGTGCCGAAGACCAGTCGAAATACCGTGTCCACGCAAGCGACATCGTTGAAATCATTGTCGAAGCTGTTTACTGGGCACAGCACAAAAACAAAAAAGTTGTCTCGGAAGACATGGTCATCACCGCGATAGAAAGCCGCGAAAAAAGATACGACAGATTCCGCGAGCACTATTTCGAGTCGATAAAGAAAGGAACTATCCTGATTGACGTGAAAGGGGCGAAAGTAGGGCAGATCAACGGTCTTGCGGTCTATCAGATAGGCGATTTCAGTTTCGGAATCCCTTCCAGGATCACGGCCAAGGCGTTTGCCGGCCAGCGTGAGATCGTGAACATCGAGCGCGAGGCGATGCTTTCAGGTGCAATTCACGACAAAGGTTCAATGATTCTGGCAGGTTATCTCGGCGGACTCTTTGCGGTCAAAAAGCCGCTTTCGTTCTCGGCTTCCATCGCATTCGAGCAGAGTTACGGCGGAGTAGACGGCGACAGCGCAAGTTCGACCGAGCTTTATGCTCTTATGTCGGCACTCGGCGATGTTCCGATAAAACAGTCGATCGCTGTCACCGGTTCGATCAACCAGATGGGTGAGATCCAGCCTATCGGCGGAGTAAATGAGAAAATCGAAGGTTTCTTCGAGATCTGCAACTTGAGAGGCCTTATAGGCGATCAGGGGGTCATGATCCCGATCCAGAATGTCGGTAACCTCAATCTGAGCGACGATGTAGTCAAAGCAGTAGAGAACGGCAAATTCCACATCTACGCGATAAAGAACGTTCTCGAGGGGATCGAGATACTGACAGGTGTTCCGGCCGGAACGAGAGGAAAGGACGGCAAATTCACGAAAGGTTCGGTCTTTGCAAAAATAGACGCAAAACTTGAAGCTCTCAGAGGCGACGGAGAGAAGTAATGACGACTTTAAACATCAACTACAAACCGGAAAAGACAGAAGAATATGTCTGGAAATGGATCGAGGAAAACCTCGAAAAAATGGTCGCGAAAAAAGTCCCGACTGAAGAAATCAGGCTGCTTGTCGACAGAACGAGAGAAGTCGTTGAATTTAAAGGAAAAACGATAAAAGGGCTGATGACTTTCAAAAACGGAGTCATCGATCTGAATATCGAACTTCCGCTTCTTTACAGGATGTTCGGCCCGGCAATCAGGGCTTCTATTCTTGATATTCTCAAATCAATATAGTTTTGGAGTGTGAGATGAAAAAAAGTTTAAAACTCGTTTTTTGTTCGTTGTTTTTGGTCGTTCTTTTTCTTGCCGTTTCATGCGGCGAATCTGAAAAAAGGCCGGATCCGCTTGAGATCACTCATAAAATTCTTCTTGAAACAAGCGAAGGCAACATAATTCTCGGGCTTTACGGCAACGGAATGCCGGGCACGGTAGAAAATTTCGTCGGCTATGTCGAGCGCGGTTTCTATGACGGACTTATTTTTCACAGAGTCGTAAAAGGTTTTGTTATCCAGGGTGGCGGTCTTGACGAAAATCTGAACGAAAAGGAAACTCTCGCTCCGATAAAGCTCGAAATGCCGCCAAGTGTCGATGACAAGGACGAAAACGGCAAAGTCAAAGGCAAAAAGCTTTTGATCTCGCACGACAAATACACTCTCGCAATGGCGAGAAGAATGGATCCCGACAGTGCGGCGAGCCAGTTCTACATCACTCTCGAAGCTACTCACAACCTTGACCCGAATCCGAACACGGCTCAGCCGAACGGTTACGCTCCTTTCGGAAAGGTCCTCGAAGGTTTCGAGGTCGTCGACAAAATCGGAGCGAAACCTGTGACTACAAAAAATATGTATCAGGGCGTTCCGGTTGAAAATGTCAAAATAGTCAAAATGAGCGTCATTGAAAAACCGGGAATGAACAAGGAGAAAAAGTAATGAAATTCGAAGTTTATCGCGAAGTTCAGTTTTCTTCGGCTCACAGGCTCAGAAATTATCACGGAAAATGCGAGAATCTTCACGGTCACAACTGGCGTGTCAGACTTTTCGTGACGAGGGAAGAGCTTGATGAAACAGGCTTTGTCATGGATTTCAAGGTCCTCAACGCGGTTTTGAATGAAATTATGGAGCTTCTTGATCATAAGGATTTGAATTCATTGGAAGAATTTAAAATTATCAATCCTACGGCGGAAAATATCGCGATCCTCGTATTCAAACTTGCGGAAGAAAAGATAGCGCAGCTT
>CACZFE010000184.1:3689-4194 GCA_902780365.1 uncultured Spirochaetales bacterium | reverse complement strand
GGAGGTGGTATCATTAGTGGCAAGATTCTTCCTGAATTCTTTGTGAGCGAAAATGCTCTCAAAGCCCGTATCTCCGATTTGTGCGCGGAGAAAAACGTCGGTCTTGTCTCGCCTGACATTCCTCTGCTTTCAAACCTCAGCGTATATGACAACATAGCACTTGTCTCGCGTTATCTTACCGATGAAAAAGATGAGCAAATTCAAGAAGTTGTTATGCGACAGCTCGATGTGCTGCAAATATCGGATGCAAAATTGAAAAAGCCTTTCCAGCTTGATTCAGAGACCATTTTCAAGGTCAAACTGCTACGAGCGCTGAGACTTCGGGATTCTTTCACGATCATAGACCGCCCGTTTGTAATGCTCAACACTATCGCGGATATTTCTCCTGTCGCAAAAATGCTTGAAACCCTTGCCGAATATGCGGGAGAGGGTGCGTTTTTCGATTTCGAGTGGAATAAATCAAAATATTAACGTCACGTCGTCACGCCGTGTCGTTGTTACGAAA
>CACZFE010000184.1:0-3621 GCA_902780365.1 uncultured Spirochaetales bacterium | reverse complement strand
ACGAAATTTGTGCGCCGCTTCGATATTTCGACAAGAATTGCGGCGCCAGAATTAAATATGGATCGCTCTTCCGAGAGCGCCCAAAAGCGCTTCCAAAGAAGCTTCCGAAAGGGTGGGGTGCGGATGAATCGATTCGATGATCTCTTCGGCGGTGAGACCTGCGTTCATTGCCGGAATGAATTCCGAAATAAGGTCTGTAGCGCCGTTTCCGATGATGTGGACACCGAGGATCTTATGGGTTTCCTCGTCGATTATTACTTTTACGAAACCGGTCGTGTGGTTTGACGCAACTGCTTTTCCGTTCGCGCTGAAGGGGAATTTGCCGACTTTGAATTTAAGTCCTTTTTCGGCTGCCTGAGCCTCTTTGAGACCCATCGACGCGATCGACGGAGTGCAGTAGATGCATGCCGGATTGTAAAGGTAGTTTATCGGTTTAAGGTCTTTCATTCCCGCGATCTGTTCGACTGCGAGTATTCCTTCGTGTTCCGCCGTGTGGGCAAGCATCGGGGTGAAGATCACGTCGCCGACTGCATAGATCCCAGGAACGCTCGTGCGGCAGAATTCGTCAACCGGAATGAATCCGCGTCTGTCGGGAGTGATCCCGGCAGCTTCGAGGTTGAGTTTCGCGGTGTTCGGGGAACGTCCGACGCACGAAAGGACCTGCTCGGCTTCAACAACGTTTCCGTTTGCGAGGGTGAGGGTTACCCCGGCATCGTTTTTTTCTGCCTTTTCAACGGAAGTACCTGTAATTATTTTGATTTTTTTCTTCTTAAACTCTTTTGTAAGTTCTTTGGAAATCTCAGCGTCTTCCATCGGGATAATGGTGTTCATCGCTTCGATTATCGTTACTTCGACTCCGAATGTGCGGTAGACGAATCCGAGCTCGACTCCGATCACGCCGCCGCCGATTATAGCGAGGCTTTTAGGCAGCTTAGCCTGGAAAAGAGCCTGGTCTGAGCTGATGATCTTTCTGTTGTCGATTGAGAAATTGGGGAAGTCTCTGACGATTGAGCCGGTAGCGATGATGATGTTTTCCGCTTCGAACTCGTTTTCTCCGACTTTTACGGTGTGCGGGGAAGTGAATTTTGCTTCACCCTGGACATGGCGGACATTGTTTTTCTTGAAGAGATAGGCGATCCCCATTCTATTCTTTGCTGCCGAATTTTTCGCGTGCTCGTTTACTTTTGTCCAGTCAAATTCAGCGTTTGCAGTGATTCCAAACGCTTCTGCGCTCAGAATCGAGTTGAAAGTCTCGGCCGCCGAAATGAGCGCTTTCGTCGGGATACAGCCGCGGTTGAGACATGTTCCGCCAAGAAATCCGCGTTCGATGACAACAGGTTCAAGACCGAGCTGCGCAGCCCTGATCGCAGCAACGTATCCGCCGGGACCAGCGCCGATGATGAGAAGTTTTACTTTTTCCATATTTTCCTCCTTAAAAAAGAATCAGCAAATTGCGCGCAATAAATCCATATATTCGCAAGTTTGTCAACTGTTTTCCTGTTCCTCTGCCTGAAGATTTTTCTGTTTTTTTACCGCTTCTATTGCTACGGCTGTTGAAAATCCGCGTGAAACGAGTTTTGCAGCGAGTTTTTCTTTTTCGAAGTCATGAAGTTTTGACAAAGCTTTTTCCGCCGCTTCGAGTTCTTCCTCGAATGGGTAGAAATCTGTCAGGTTTTTCGATGAAATAAGAGCCGCACATCCTTTTTCGTAGAGTTTCTGCTTTAAATAGTTGATCCCTTTTCCTTTCGCGGAGATTTCTGCAACGAATTTCTTCAGGACTTTGTCGTCATCCAGATAGTTGAATTTATTCAACTTTTCTATCGCTTTCGCCGCCTCTTCCGGAGTCGCTCCCTTTGCGGTTATTTTTTGCCTCAGTTCTTCAGTGAAATAGTCTCTTCTCGCAAGGAGCCTGCATGCGAAATCGAAAAATTTGGCTGATTGATCCATGGTTAAAGTTTTCCGAGACCGAGTTCAACGGAGCTTTCTTTCATTCCTTCGAGAACTATCGTTATGAAATCTTCGAGAGAAAGGGGAAAGTTTTCGGTCGCGCTATTGATCTGCTCTCTGTTTGCGCCTGCCGCGAAACGTTTTTCCTTGAAGCGTTTCATCATGAAACCCATATCCAGAAAATGGATGTTTTTCGTAGGTGACATGAGGACGCACGCCGTTATGAAGCCTGTTGTCGGATCGACTGCGTAAAGCGCCTTTCCCATTGCGGTCGTCGCAGGGATGTTGCCCGAGTGCATGACTATCGCGTCAAGGATCTCTGTGTCGTCAAATCCCTGTTTCCGCAGGATCTCGCCCGTAACAAGACCGTGTTTCGGGAAATCGTCCTTGGTTTCTTCGTAGTCAAGGTCGTGGAGAAGCCCCGACATCGCCCATCTTTCCTCTTCTTTTTCGCCTAAAAACTGAGCCATTTTTCTCATTCCGGCTTCGACAGCTATGCTGTGCTTTATAAGATTTTTGTTCGGCAGATGCTGAGACAAAAGTTCCAGAGCTTCGTTTCTATTCATCGTCTTCCTCTTTTTTTAACGGTAAAGAGTCTTTTGCCGCCTGTGACGCAGGGGCTATGCGGACATTTTTCCTCGATTTTTTCTGTTCTTCGGCCGTGTGTTTCGAGAGACATTCCTTGCACCAGAGTTTTCCGTCCTTTTCCCTTTTCGGAACATAGAACGAGCGCCTGAATTCGCCGCAGATGTCGCAGATGAATTCAAACATGTACTTTTCGTTTTTAGGGTCGAAAACTTTTTTGACTTTGCCTTCTTTCCTGCTTTTGTGCATCTCTTTCAGACATTCGTCGCAGTAATAGTCCCTGTGGCCGTCAGCGACAAAAGAGACAAAATAGTCTTTTCCGCATTTTGCGCAGACAACTTTTGTTGATGTAAGTGTTGTTTTGCCCTTTTTCATGGTTCCTCCAATCAAAAAACGGCGAATGATACGACTTTTTCAGAAATCGGCAAGTGAATTGTCGAATAATTGCCAAAATACAAAAAAAATATATACTTGCTCCCCTTGTTTTGAAAGGGACGGTTTGATTTGGTTTTTTTGTTTGTACGGAGCTGAGATGTCTAAGTATGTGCTCGGAATAGATTTGGGAACTTCGACAACGACAGTGGCGGTTGTTCAGGACGGTCTTTCCACGGTTATTCCCATCCCGGGAGAGGAAGACGACAAGGTAATGCCTTCGGTTGTCTCGTTTGTTAATGACGGCAAAAATATTATTGTCGGAAAAAAGGCAAAGGATATGCGTCACTTGAATCCGGTAAACACGATTTACAGTATCAAAAGGATCATCGGGCGCAATTTCAGCCATCCCGAAACTATCAAATATGCCAGAAAATTCCCGTATAAAGTTGTCGGCGGAGCAAATGACTCGGTAGAAATCGAGATATACGGCAAAAGGATAACTCCGCAGATGATTTCGTCTCTTGTTTTAAAAAAGGCGAAAAGGGCGGCAGCCGAATACCTCGGTGAAGAAGTCATTGATGCCGTAATCACCGTTCCGGCAAACTACAACGAGGCGCAGAGGCGTGCGACCCAGGAGGCGGGAAGGCTTGCCGGGCTCAATGTTCTCCGCATCATCAACGAGCCTACAGCGGCGGCTTTAGCTTACGGTTTCGG
>CACZFE010000183.1 GCA_902780365.1 uncultured Spirochaetales bacterium | reverse complement strand
TTTTTTCGCAAGCATTCCGCGGATCTGGACAGGGGAGGTCTGGCTGCGGAGAAGTTTTCCGTTCTTGAGCCAGAAAGTGTCCTGCGAATCACGCGCCGGATGGTCTTCCGGAATGTTGAGCGCGTTGAAGTTGTAGTATTCGTCTTCCATTTCGGGGCCGTCGAGAATGTCGAATCCCAGGGAAATGAAAAGGTCTTCGAGCTCTTTTCTGACGATCGAAAGCGGATGGATCGAACCTTGAACAGGCTCCTGCGGCCATGAAAT
Organism: uncultured Spirochaetales bacterium; assembly: GCA_902780365.1. GTDB lineage: Bacteria > UBP6 > UBA1177 > UBA1177 > UBA1177 > UBA1177. The sequence continues at coordinate 3,363 of CACZFE010000183.1, read as the reverse complement.
GTCGCTCCATTCGTTCGCAACTTTAGCCGCGATTTCGGCTTCTTCTATTTCTTTCGCCTTTTTTGCAATCGCGTTTTCAAGATCGCTTTTGACGTTGTTGATAAGCTGTCCGATCTCCTTTCTCGCGTCAGCCTGAAGGTCTTTCATGTCCTTCATCAGAGCGGTGAATTCGCCTTTTTTGCCGAGAACGGCGACTCTGAGCTGCTCGAGAGCGTCCTTCTGCCTGATCTCGCCTATTTTCGCGTTGAAACTCTCCTTCAGAGCCTCTATCTTTTCCTTCATCATGATGCCACCTATAAAAAATTAAAAAAAACAATTGTGCCGCGCACGGGCGGAAAGTTTACTTAAAAAGTTTGTTTTTTCAATAAATTTATTGCTGATTGTCAGTTTATAAGATCTTCGTTTTTCAGGAACTCTTCAAGACTCAGCATCATATAGCCTTTGTCGTTCTGATAATAACGCCCTGTTCCGTACATTGAGATCACGACTTTGGCGAAATTGTCGTTTATATTGTCAAGCGACCGTTCTTCCTGCAGCCTTTTTTCGTCATCGTCAAGAATGTATGCCGACTGAATATAAAAGCGTTTGAAGCCTTTGTTCGCCACAAAATCAACCTCGTAATTCACGGTAGTGCCGTTTCCGTTTTTATTTTTCACGCTTTTTGCAACGACTCCGACATCAACACTGAAACCGCGGTAACGCAGTTCATTGTAAATAAGATTTTCCATGAGGTGATTTTTTCCCGACTGCCGGAATCCAAGAGCGGCATTGCGGATGCCAAGGTCTCCGAAGTAATATTTCAAAGGGGTGGAAATATATTTCTTTCCTTTTATGTCGTATCTTTGTGCCCGCTCCACAAGAAATGAATCGACAAGTGAATTTATGTAGGAAACTACCGTATCGTGAGTTATTTTTATCCCTTTGACTGACAAAAAAGTGTCCGAAAGTTTTTTGGGATTGGTTAGTCCCCCTATGCCCGAGGCAAGCATTTCGGTAAGTTCTCTGAATTCTTCAGTGTTTCTTATTTTTACACGCTCAATGATGTCGCGCAGATAGATCGTTTGATAAAGCATCGTGAGATACTGGATTTTCCTCTCTTCCTCACGAATGACCGCGCATCCAGGCATTCCGCCGAAAATAAGGTAGTTATCAAGCAGCTCATGGCTTTCACCGGCTAAACCTTCCGAATATTCCGCAAAAGTCAGAGGACGGAGACGCACTTCATCGCCGCGTCCGCGAAATTCCGTGACAATATCGCTTGAAAGAAAACGGGAATTGCTTCCGGTAACATAAGTATCGGCATTCTCTATGTGCAGAAGTCCGTTAAGCAAGCCGACAAAATCCGGAACAAACTGGATCTCGTCAAGAAGAATGTAGTATTTTTCAGAATCTTTAATTTTGCCTACAATAAAGTTGTATAATTTCAAAGCATCCCGAAGTTCCGAGTATTTAATATCGTCAAGAGCGATTTTTATTATGTGATCCTCCGCGACACCGCTTTCGAGAAGATGCTCTGCAAAAAGTTTGAAAAGCAGATATGTTTTGCCGCAACGTCTGAGGCCAGAAACGACTTTTATCATTCCGTTGTGTTTTCGCTCAATAAGCTGATTAAGATTTTTCGTCCTCTTGAAATCCATTTTCCCTCCTATTCGAAATTCTGGCGACCTTACGCAAAAATTTCACCTAATATTAGCAAAAAAAACTCTCTTTGCAAGTTTCTATTCGAAATTTTAGCGACTTTACGCAAAAAAATCTGTTATTTTTGCAAAAGATTAAATTCCTTTCATCACCGCCGATCATGACGTTTTTTATTGAATTTATTTTCAAAATTCCTAAAATATAACGTTTTTTATTTGTCGTCTCAGGAGGAACTCATGAAAAAACTCCTTCTTTTACTTATTGCTCTGATATTTTTAACTGTTTCGTGCAGCAGTTCGAAAAAAGCGGAAAACAACGACAATGCTGTTTTGCCGGATGAGGATGCAGAAAACGATGCCGATATTCTGCCGGATGAAGATGCTGATTCGGATGATGGAGACGAAATCGAAGATATAGATCCATGCAATCCAAATCCATGCGAAAACCTTGCAAACAGTGACGGAATATGCAGCAGAAAAGAGAACGAAGGCTTTGAGTGCGGCTGTATTGAAGGTTATTTCTGGGGGCATTCGGGATGTAAAAAAATAATCCTGCCGCATATCTGCACTGGTCAGACCAAATGCTATGATAATGAAAAAGAGATCGAATGTCCGGCAAAAGGAGAGGAGTTTTACGGTCAGGATGCACAGTATGCCGCACTCGGATACTGTCTTCCGCAGAGTTTCACAATCAGAGATTCAGATAAAGGCGAAAAAACAGTCTTTGACAACAATACCGGGCTTGAGTGGCAGCAGGAAGTCAGGCCAGCTGCAATGATTTCGTGGGAAGAAGCCTACTACTACTGTGAAGATCTGAATTACGGAGGTCATTATGACTGGAGAATTCCGACTTTAACAGAACTTTCGACTATCCTGCACTACGATAACAGCCCGACGATAGACCTTAAATACTTCCCTGATACGCCGCCCGATAAGTTCTGGACATCATCAGGTTTCAGCCAGAGCTACAAATACACAGTGCAATACCAAAGCATAATAGATTTTGAAAAAGCCGACAAAGCCTCAGTAAGGCAATACGATTTTATTGAACCTCCGTATCCGGTTGCGACATCAGTCCGTTGTGTACGCGGTGAAAATTTCGGAACTGAAATCAAAGCAAACTTCATGGTTGAGTTAGGGGAAGAGAGTTTTCAAGGAAATCCTACTACAAATCTGATCTGGAAGTGGCTTATTGGTAATTTTGACAATTCGTTTTCGTGGGGTGCCCGCCTGAAATACTGCGAAGACCTCGATTTTATCGGGATTTCGGAGTGGAGACTTGCGAATGTCCGCGAGCTTGAGACAATAACAGCCGACGAAGTACATTTCTATTCCGGTTCTTCTTCAACAACGTACGCATGGAGTCCCGAGGAACATTTCGGGGTAACTTCATATAAAGACGATCGTTATCTTAATTATGTCTGCATAACGGAAAATCCGTGCGCCGAGGACAAAATCTGGAACGGTGAAAAATGCGTTGAAAACCCGTGCCTGCCGAATCCCTGCAAAGAGTCGGAATCTTCGACAGGCACATGTATTTTTAATTTAAACGGGAAACTCAGCTGCTATTGTAACTACGGATACTCTTGGGACAGCGAATCAAAAAGATGTGTTAAGGATGAAAAACCGGATGAAACTTCTGACGCTGATACGGCAGAAACGCCTGATTCCGACGGGATTTAGCTATCCCTCAAACACCCTGATTATAAGCTTTTCATCACCGCCG